>CALCCH010000174.1 GCA_937899855.1 uncultured Saprospirales bacterium
GCGTGGGGGTCTCCCGGGGTTTGGTGGGGGTTGGGGGGGTGTTCTTCTTGTGGGGGGGGGTGTTGGGCGTGGTCGGTAGACATCTCGGTGGTGGTGTTGCGGAAAAACAGACTGATGGTGGTGAGCATCGCTACGAGGAGGAGCAGCGATGCCGCCATGGACAGCCAAGTCAAGCGGGGGCGCAGGCGTCGCGTTCGACCCCCCTGGTCCTGGCGACTGCTTTGTGGCGTCCGCTGCTGTTCCAAGCGCTGCTCCAGGCGATCCCAAGCCCGCGAGGGAGGACGCTCGTCCAGCTTGTGCTGCTGGTCGCGAAAGAACTGTTCTATATCTTGCTTGCGTTTCATCTTATTCTCATTTTTAATAATCATCACCCGCCCCGGCCGCCGAGCTGAGGTCGGGGTACTGGCGGGCCTCCATGATTTCGCGTAGGCGTTTTTTGGCCAAAATCAATTGGGATTTGGAGGTGTTGATGCTGATTCCCAACAATTCGGCAATCTCGCGGTGTTTGTAGCCTTCCAACACGTAGAGATTAAACACGGTTCGGTAACCGATGGGCAGTCGGTTGAGCAAGTCGAGGATGTCCTGAGCCATCAGGTCGTTTTCGGCGTTGACGAAGGTGGCCTTGTCGTACTCCTGAATTTCGCTCGTAAAGCGAAAGTGTTGGTTTTTACGCAAAAACATCAGCGCTTCATTGACCACGACCTTCCTGATCCAGCCCTCAAAACTACCGGTGCCACTGTATTTGTGGATGTTGGTGAGAACCTTAAACAAGCCATTGATCAGGACGTCTTCGGCATCTTCCCGCTGCTTGACGTAGCGCTTACACACCCCGTACATGCGAGGGGAATACCGCTCGTACAGCAATTGCTGGGCTTGGCGATCCTGCCGTCGGCAGGCTTCTATAAGTTCCTTTTCCGTCACTTAGGTAGTTTTTCGATCTAATTGCGGACTCCTAAAATAAGCAATATTTTTTGGGAGCAGCTGACTAAAAGATGTATCTCGTCCTATTTTTGGTGGGTAGGGTCTCTATTTTCCTGCTTTACCGCTTGCTTGGTGGCCATAGCAATATTTTGATTTTTGACTTGCCAGCCAATATACCTATCTTTGTAGCTATTTCCTTACGTTAAATCGCTAAAATTTACAATGGAAGCACTTCCTTCTTTACCCAACAACCTGGCCAGACTCAATGCCTTGGAATTGGCCCAAAAGTACGATTGTCCGCTCTACGTTTACGACAGTGCGATCATGAAACGGCAGTATCGCCGCATCACCGATGCTTTTCGGGTAAAGAAATTGAAGATCAACTACGCTTGCAAAGCCCTGACCAACCAGGCCGTTCTGAACATCTTTCGGGAGCTGGGAACGGGCCTCGACACGGTTTCCATCCAGGAAGTTCTGCTGGTTTTTTTGTTTTTTGTTTCGGCGAAATACGAGATCTACACCCCCAACTGCGTCTCCATCGAAGAGATCAACCGGGCCGTTGCCGCCGGGGTCCGCATCAATATCGACAACATCTCGATTCTGGAGCAGTTTGGCCACCTCCATCCTACGGTGCCGGTCTGCATTCGGATCAATCCCCACATTTACGCCGGCGGCTCCAGTAAGATTTCCGTTGGCCACATCGACTCCAAATTTGGCATCTCAGTCCACCAAATGCCCCACGTTCAGCGCGTCGTAGAGGCCATGGGACTGCGGGTGGAAGGGCTGCACATGCACACCGGCTCGGATATTCTCGCCGCCGGCGTCTTTTTGCAGGGAGCCGAAATCCTATTCAACAGCGCCCGGGAAATTCAAGACCTGGAATACATCGACTTTGGCAGTTGCTTTAAAGAGCCTATCAAAGAAAACGACATCGCCACCGACATCGAAGAACTGGGCGAAAAGCTCTCGCAGCGCTTCAACGAATTTTGTCAAAACTACGGCCGGGAACTCACCCTGATCTTTGAGCCGGGTAAGTTTTTGGTCAGCGAAGCCGGGGCTTTCCTCACCCGGGTCAACGTGGTCAAGCAAACCACCTCCACGGTCTTTGCCGGAATAGATTCGGGCCTCAACCACTTGATTCGCCCCATGTTCTACGATGCCTACCACCGCATCATCAATATCTCCAACCCGCAAGGCAAACCCCGCATCTATACCGTGGTGGGCTACATCTGCGAAACCGATACCTTCGGTGTCAACCGCAAAATTCCCGAAGTACGCGAAGGGGATGTGCTGGCCTTCCTCAACGCTGGAGCCTACTGTTTTTCGATGGCCTCGAATTACAACTCCCGTTTCCGACCGGCCGAGGTCCTCATCCACGAGGGACAAGATTACCTCATCCGTCGTCGGGAAAACCTGGAGGACTTGCTGCAAAACCAAGTGGAATTGCCCATCTTCAATTCCGTCAACGTTTGAGCCCGTTCGTTCGCCTTTTTTCCTCCTTCCCCCTGCCTTGGGCCTCCGGCTTCCTCCTCTCCCTGGCCTTCCTCGCTTGTCGGGAAGCCGCCCCGTCGGCACCCATCCGCCCCAATGTGGTGGAGCGGGTCCTACCCAACGCCATCGCGCTGCGCGGGGGCGCCAGCCTGGACCTGGCGGAGAAAGACCTGCGGGCTCGCTTCTTTCTGTTGCGCCACGCCGAGAAAGACACGGTAGGTCGCGATCCCGGTCTGCAGCCCGCGGGGCTGGCCCGCGCCGAGCGCCTGGCGGCGATACTCGGCGAGCTTCCCCTCCGTCGCATTTACAGCACCAACTTCCAACGGACCCGCCTGACGGTCAGCCCACTGGCCCGGGCCCTCCACCTGCCCACCCAGAGCTACGCCGCCGCCAATCAGAAGGCGCTGCTCGACCAATTGCTGGAGCAAGCCCCCGGTGGTCAGTACCTTTTGGTGGGGCATTCCAACACGGTTCCACAAATGCTGAACTATTTGAGTGGAAAAGCAGTATATACAGATATCCCCGAGGCGGTCTACGATCGTTTCTACGTCGCCAGCGTTTTTCGGGACGGGCGCGTAGCGGTGCTGGACCTCCAATATTGATTAACCCGGTATTCCTCATCCTTCAACTGATTGATATATTACAACATGACACTTTC
>CALCCH010000175.1 GCA_937899855.1 uncultured Saprospirales bacterium
TCCGTAAAAACCATTATCCGCAGCTATGAACCTTCCCAACCGAAACGCCTACCTTTTTGCCTTTGGCATTCCCACGCTTTACGCCCTAGGGCTCCGCATGCTCTTTGGCATGACCGCCTGGAATGAATTTTTGGAAGTGATGTCGATCGCTTTCCTTTTTCTATCGCCCGTTATCATCGGTTTCCTCACAATTTACTTCTCGCCCGCCGAGCGCGTGGGACGGCTGACCTACCGCATCCTGGCACCCTGGATTCCCATCTTCTTCTATTTGGTCATCACCCTGGCTTTGGCGATTGAAGGCTGGGCCTGCTGGTTGATGGTCTTGCCCCTTTTCCTGATTGCGGCATCGGTCGGAGGATTGATCGGTGGCGCCCTGAGGGAGTGGGTCGATCGGCGGAACAGTTTGCGCTTATCGCTGCTGGTCCTGCTGCCCCTGGTGATTGGGCCCATCGAAGGGATGATTGGTGCCCTGCCCGCGACCTACCAAGCTTACACGTACATCGACATCGAGGCGCCGGCCGAAAAGATTTGGGACCAGGTGACCCGGGTGGCGGAGATCGAGGCGGCGGACGACAGTGGTTGGTTGAATCGACTGCTGGGGTTTCCGCGGCCGGTGCGGGCCGAGTTGGTCTACGAAGGGGTAGGGGCCTACCGCGAAGCCGTATTTACCAACGGGCTGGTCTTTCACGTAACCGTAACCGAATACGAAGACAATCGGAAGATGGTATTCGACATCCATGCCGACCCCCACGAGATCCCCTCTACCCCCCTCGATGAGCACGTCGTGGTCGGGGGACAGTTTTTCGACGTCCTCGAAGGGACCTACGAACTGGAAGACCTGGGAGCCGGCCGTCATCGCCTCCACTTGAGCAGCTCTTTCGAAATCAAAACGACCTTTAATTTCTACGCCGGCTGGTGGGGCCGTTGGATCATGAAGGACATCCAAGCCAACATTCTCCGGGTCGAAAAACGCCGTGCGGAAGGAAAACTAGCGGTGGGAGCGCTTACCGAGTGAGGAAGGACTTGGACCCGGGCTAACCCGGAAGGGGACAAACGCTAAAGTCATGCATTGGAACGAAAAAGTAGACTTGCTTCAGAAAAAATACTCGGCGGCGGAATTTTCCATTCCGGGCCATTCCCGTAAGCGCCTGCTCCGTCAAGTGGAACAGCGCTACCTCCAACGTCCGTCCGATTACTACGCCATCAACCAGAGCCCCGCCCCGCAAGCGTTCGCCAACTGGTGGCCCAGTGTCCGGGCCGATTTGACCTTGCCCCGCTGTGGCCCCTACGCGGACTACCTATCGCTTGCCCTTCGGCCCGGAGTAGCTTACTGGGTGGTGGTGGATGGCGCTCCAGTATGGTTGGCCAAAGCTCAGACACCCGCTATCCACGACCTGCTGGGAATGAACCAGGATGCTATTTTTTACCTGCTGCCCCTACACTGCGACGGCCTACTGGGCCTAAACTTTTGTGACCCCACCGGAGGCGTCAAAGCGGCCGGTGATCCTGGCCTCCTCCAGCGCCTCCGCGACTACACCGAAGCCCATTCCCCGGACTCGATCAGTCCCTGAGGCCCCGGTGGAAAAAACCGTATCTTTCCCCTCAAAAAATACCACATGGAAGCTACCCCCGCCCTAGTCGGTCGTTTGCGCGAAGTCCTCCTCAACGGGACCTGGATCGCCAATACCAATTATCAGGATCAACTCCGGCAGGTTGACTGGCAACAAGCTACCCAGCAAGTGGGCCATTTGAATACCATCGCCCACCTGACTTTTCACATCAATTACTACCTGGCGGGCATCCTGGATTTCTTCCGGGGTGGGGAGTTGAGTATTCGCGACAAATACAGCTTTGACCTGCCCCCCATCACCAGCGCCGCCGAGTGGCAAGCCCTACGGGCCGAGCTGTTGGCCAATGCCGAGGCCTTCGCCCAACACGTAGACTCCCTCTCGGAGGAGCAGCTGGCCGCCCCCTTCGTCAAGGCTGAGTATGGCGATTACCGCCGCAACATCGAGGGCATGATCGAGCACTGCTACTATCACCTGGGGCAAATTGTGATTATTCGAAAATTACTCTCATCCAACTGATATGATTAACGCTATCAACCCCCAACTCATCGAAGACTGGCAGCGACACGGCGCCCGCTACACCCGCGAGGTCAACGAAATGCTGGCCTTCGGCGAGAAACACGGTTGGGACAAGTGGAAGGGAGCGGGCCCCAAAAATCACCGCGATCACCTGGCGGACGAGGTCATCCACTGGCTCCGCCGCGCCAACCGCGAACATTGGGTCGACGCCTTCCGCGAGCATTTCCCGCCGGCGCACGCTCCCTTTATCGCCTACTTCGAAAAGCAGGGCCAATCCATCGAGCAAGTACATTGTATCGAAGGGGAGAAAATCGTCTTTCTCTTGGGGGCCCCTACGAGGAACGTCGTGCCGTTGTGCTCGACGGCCGGGACGTACAAGCCCTCGATCCGGCCATCAATGCCCTGGGCAAGTCCCTACGGGGGGAGGTCTTTGCCATCCGGCGCGGCAATCGTATTCGAACGACTCGGGGCTGGGCGGGGGAAACCATCGCCGAGTTCGCACTGACCGCCACCACCACCCTGGGGATCAAGCAGTTGCTGCCCTTCAACGATGGAAAACAGGTGCTGGCCACCACCGCCGAAGGCATCTTTGGGGTCGATCAGCGGGGAGAGCGGCGCATTCACCCCCAGCCCGATCCCGACGAGGAGGATTGGGAGCCTTTTCTCGCCATGGAAAATGCGGCACTCTCGCCCGATAATGCCTGGGTCGTGATTGGTGATTCTGCCTCTTCGCCAGCGACGGCAGCCAGCTCCTCTCCAATTCTTGTCACTTCTACAATGGCCTTAGCATCGGGGTGGATACGCAAAAATTTCCGGGAATTGCCATCGAGCCCTACGATGAAAGTGGGGACTTCGTCTCCATCGACCAGCAGATGAGGATTTATTGTGGCCTGGCGGTGGCGGACTACTATATCCTGGGTGACGCCCACGGGTACCTGCGGGCGGTAGACCAAAAAGGGAATTTGCGCTGGCAATATTTTCTGGGCTCCACCCTTACCGGGATGGCGATGGCGGACGATGGCCAAACCCTCTGGGCGGCTTCCTGTACCGGAATTATTCACAAACTCCGACTGGGGCGTGGCCAGCGCGATACGCACGTCATCGGCACGGGGCAGCATTACGAGGACTTCCGACTCCTATTTTGGAAGGGGGAGGAGACGCCCTTATTTTGGTGAAATACCTGGAGCCGTTAAACCATTGGCGGGGAGGGAGGTCAAAACCAGACTTAAACGCAACGAATGATGTACCCATACCCGCAGTTTTTTTTGTTGCTGTACCTATGCCTAGGCGCCTTGGGACAAAATGCGCCGGTCAACGCGCAAGGCAGCGCTGATGCCTCCGGGGCGAGGGCCAGTAACTATACGCGCTTTGCGGATCGCAATTACGCAGTGGGCAGCCCCCAGGAGCAACTCCAACTCGACGTCTACGTTCCCACCGGTGGCCAGCCCAGCAAACCGGTAATGGTCTACGTCCACGGTGGCAGTTGGCGCTTGGGGGACAAGGCCAATACCCGCGACAAAGATGAATTTTTTACCCAGCTCGATTACGTTTTCGTCAGTGTCAATTACCGTTTATCCCCCAATCCCATCAATATCGACAATCCCGATCGGGTCAAATTCCCGGACCACCCGCAGGACATCGCGCGGGCGATTCGCTGGGTAGTAGATAGCATCACCCATTACGGGGGCGATCCCGAACGCTTGTCCCTACTGGGGCATTCGGCGGGGGCGCACTTGGTGGCGCTCGTCGCGACGGACGCGGGTTACCTGCAAGCGGAAGGGCTCGATCTCGACCGCATCAAATGTACCTGCGCCCTGGACGCCGGGGCCTACGACATTCCCTACTACATCGATACCTACGCCGGTACCGGTAGCAACCAGTGGTTCAACTACGTCAATGCCTTTGGCGACGATCAGGCCGCCTGGGCCGCCGCCTACCCCACCGCCCACCAGGCCCCGGGCAAAAACCTAACCCACTTTCTGATCGTCCACCAGGGAACGCTCCGCCGTATCGACATCGCCCAGCGCTTTGGGGAGGGACTGGCCGAAAACGACATTCCGCAGGAACTGTTCAACGCCTTCCCCTTCAATCACGAAGAGATCAATACCCTGCTGGGGTCGACAGTACCACAAGTCCAAGCCTACAACGACCGCATTGCCCAGTTCTTTACCGACTGCCTCGCGGCGGATCGCCTCAACACGGCCCTGCAAGCACCGGAGCCGCTTCCCCTACAGATCAGCCCCAATCCCACGGCGGGCTCCGTCCGGCTCGAATGGAATCCCACCTTTGACCCCACTGCCGGTACATTACAAATTTACAATGCCGCCGGTATCCTCCTGGATACGGTCCGCCCCCAGGGCTTTCCGCTGGATTACGACTTCGGGGCTTACCCCTCGGGTTGGTATTGGATCAGCCTCAGAGTGGGGGAGGCCCGAGTGTTGCAACCCCTCCTTCGCGAGTGAAAACCCTCGGGGCCGAGGCAAAAATAATTTAGATCTTTATTTGGATTGATTCTAAATAGTGTGTATGTTTACAAAAGTGAACATCGTTCTACTATGCAAGTACAAAAGATAAGCATTCGGCGAGCCATCCTGGAGGTGGCTCGGGAGGAGCTCTTCGAGAAGGGCTTCAAGGGCACTTCGATGCGCAGTATTGCGCAGAAGTCGGAGGTGGGTTTGAGCAACATTTACAACTACTTCAAAAACAAGGACGAGATTCTGCTCGCGGTGATTCAACCCCTGCTGAATGCGATCGATAAAATGGAGGCCGAGCACAACGACGAGAAAAACCTCAACATCGAATTGCTCTCCTCGGATGCCTTCCTGAAGGAGAATATCGTCAAGATGGTCAATTTGGTGGAAGGTTTTCGCCGGGAATTGCGTCTGCTGTTTTTCCACGCCTACGGCTCCTCGCTGGAAAATTTTAAGAACGAGTTTATCGACCGCTCCACGCGGATGGGCATAGAATTTCTGCGTAAGATCAAGGCCAAATACCCCTTTCTCAATACCGAAATTTCGCCTTTTTTTGTCCACGTTCACTGCTCTTTTGAGGTCACGATCATCTGCGAGGTGGTCGCGCACGAAGAGCTCTCCCACATCGAGTTGGAGCGTTTTATGACCAATTACATGCAGTTCTCTACCGCGGGCTGGAAAACCATTTTGGGCGCTTAATCCTTTTTTTTGAACAATTAGGAACAGTGTTCTTTTTTGATAAAACCCTGATTCATGAAATTAGCATCTACCCTGCAAGACGTCCCCGAAACCATGCTGTGGACGCTTCACAACCGGGCGGTCGAAGCCATGCGCCCCGACGGGATCATCCAGGATCCCACCTGTGTGGAGATTTACCGGTCGATCAGTTACGACTACGAGCGGCATTTTGGCAAAGCCGAACCCTCCCACGCCATCCGTTCCCTCCAATTTGATCGGGCCATTCGTCAATTCCTCCGTCGGCACCCCGAGGGTACCATCGTCAACCTCGGAGAGGGCTTGGAAACCCAGCGTTTTCGTTTTCACGGCGACCGCGCCCGGTGGCTGACGGTCGATCTGCCGGAGGCCATTGAGATTCGGGAACGCTTTATCGAACCCGACCAACGGCACCTACACTGCCCCGTTTCGGCCCTCGATCGCAAGTGGTTCGACTGGGTGCCCCGCGATCGGGCCGTCTTTATTTCCGCTCAGGGCCTGTTTATGTATTTTGAGGAACGGGAGGTGCGCCAACTCGTTCGGGACCTCTTCGATACCTTTGCGGAGGGCGTACTGATGTTCGATTCGATCCCGCGTTGGTTGTCGCGTCGTACCCTTTCGACCCAGGGTTGGAAAAAGACGCCGCATTACCGGACGCCCCGCATGCCCTGGGGCCTCAACCGCAACGAAATTGGTCCCACGCTCAGCCAGTGGTCCGATAAGATTACGCGGATTGAAGAGGCGACCTACGCGGAATTTCCCCGCGGCTTGGTCAGGTGGTTGTTCCCCCTGTTTCTCGCCCTGCCCGTACTCGGCAACTACGCTCCGACCAACAATATCGTTTACTTTGAAGGTGGAGGCTTATGAGTGCCTCGAAAAAAACGGGTCTGGCTCGGCTACTCGAAATTGCGGGGACCAAGCAGTGGCTCCTCCTGGGCTCGGCCCTCCTGGTGGTCCTGCACGCCGTACTCACCATGATTCCCTATATCCTGGTCTTTTACATCCTCCAGCAGTTGTTGTCGGCTTCGCTGGAAGCGGCCACGGTGACGACCTATTTGTACTGGGCGAGTGGGGCGGTGGTGGTGTCCTTTGTCGCCATGTTTTTGTCCGGTGCTTTTTCGCACCTCGCGGCTTTTAACATCCTTTTTGAGCTGCGGAAAAAAATCGTGGAGCAGTTGGGACGTTTGCCTCTGGGCTATCTCGATCAGCGCAGCTCGGGGGGGCTCAAGAAAATTTTGGCCGATGATGTCGAGCGCATCGAGTCTTTCGTTGCCCACGGTATTCCCGATGTCGTCAAGGCCTGCGTGCTACCGCTGCTGATTCTGGGCTACCTTTTTACGGTCAATTGGCAACTGGCGCTGGTCAGTCTGCTGCCCCTGGTGGTGCTGATCGTTTCGATTCCCTTGCTGATGAATACGGAGGAGGTCAAAAAGGCGATGAACCGTTACCACCGCTCGCTGGAGGAGATGAACGCGGGGATTGTGGAATACGTACGGGCCATTCCGGTCATGAAGATATTTGGTCAGACCGCCACGGCCTTTAAGAAGTACAGCGGGACGGTGAATGGCTTTCAGCATTTCTTTTCGGAGTGGACCAAGATTTACGCGCCGGCCATGGGGATGGTCATCAGTTTTTTACACAATGCCTTACTCCCCGTCCTGGTGCTTGGCCTCTTGCTCTATTTCGAGCAGCAGTTGAGCTTGGCGGTGTTGGTGCTCTTTCTGATTTTGGGGGTGGGCTACGTCAAGCCCCTCTTTGCGCTCGCTTCCTTGCTCAACGAATTGTCCATGATCGACCATGGGGTCAAGCGCATTGATGAAATCCTGTTTGATGTGCCGGTGCCGGCGGCGGGCCATCGGCAGTTGACGGCCGATTATTCCCTGTACTTTGAGGACGTCACTTTTGCCTACCGGCCGGGCTTACCGGTTTTGGAGGACGTCAGCTTTTCCGTGCCGCAGGGCAGTATTACCGCCCTGGTGGGGCCTTCGGGTTCGGGCAAATCGACCCTGGCCAAGTTGGTACCCCGCTTTTACGAGCTGGAGCGGGGGCGGATACGGATTGGTCAGACGGGGGTGGACGAATTGGCGGCGACGGCTTTGATGGACCAGGTCAGTTTTGTGTTCCAGGACAATATGATGTTTTACGATACCCTCTACAACAATGTCCTGATGGGGATGGATAAAAGCCGGGAGGAGGTCATTGCGGCTTGTAAGGTGGCCCGTTGTCACGACTTTATCAGTCAACTGCCCGAGGGGTACGAAACCCACTTTGGCGATCGGGGGGTCCACCTCAGTGGGGGAGAGCAGCAGCGGATCCAACTGGCGCGGGTGGTACTCAAGGATGCCCCCATCCTCTTGCTGGACGAGGCCACGGCCTACGCCGATCCCGAAAGCGAACGACTCATCATGACGGCCTTTAACGAAATCATCCAAAACAAGACCGTCATCGTCATCGCCCACCGCCTATCGACCATTACCGAGGCTGATCAAATCGTGGTGTTGCGCGGGGGACGGGTCGAATCCACGGGGCGCCACGCGGAACTGTTGGAAAAGAGCGAGCTGTACCAACACTTGTGGCGGGCCCACACCCGCGCCCGTGAGTTCGAAATCAAACGCTAAAAACCATGATTCAAAACATACTTTTCTTCTTCCGGGCCACCCGTACTTCTCTGGCCCGTATGGCCTTCTGGGAATTTCTCCACGGCTTTTTGATCGCGGCCCCTTCGGGAATCTTACTGCTGATCATCTGGGAACTGTTTGCCCAGCCCCGCGACCCCCAGCGCATCTGGAGCCTCATCGCGGTGATGGCCACGCTCTTTGTTCTCCAATTGCTCGTTTCCCGCAAGGCCATCGTCCATACCAACAATGCCATCTTTAGCATGTGTGCCAGGATTCGCATCATGTTGGGCAACAAGCTGCATCGGGTCTCGCTGGGCTACTACAAGAAAAACGATCCGGGTGATCTGGCCGCCATCGTCCTGCAGGATGTGGGCAATTTTGAGAGCATTTTTTCCCACACCATCGAAAGCATCTTCGGCGCCCTCTTCGGTACCCTGGTCCTGTCCAGCTTCCTGCTCTACCTCGATTGGCAACTGGCTCTTCTGATGCTCCTGGCCATTCCCGTAGGCTTTGGCTTTGTCTTCGTCGCCGGTCTTTTTTCCCAACGCTCCAACGAAGCCTACATCCGTTCCCGCAATGCGGCCAGCAGCCGTTTTATCGAATACATCCTGGGCATCGTTCACCTCAAGGCGTTCAACTTGACCGGAGACCGCCACGCCAAGCTGATCCGTACCTTTGACCGCCTGCGGCGCGACAGCATCCGCATGGAACTGATCCCCGGCCCCTTTGTGCTCACGGCCTTCGTGGTGCTGGAGCTCTTTTTTCTGGGAATGGTATACGTCGCCCTGGCTCGCTTCCAGGAACAGACCCTGAGCATCCCCGTGCTGATCGCCTTCCTCATCGTCGGCTATCGCCTGTACGAACCCCTCAAAATCCTGATGATCAACTACACCATGCTCAAGTACATGAACGTCAGCGTCCGCCGTATCCGCCAACTGCTGGACGCTCCCCTCCAAAGTCACCGCGACGTTCCGCTGCCCATGACCTACGATATCCAATTTGAGGACGTGAGTTTTGCCTACGACGATCGCCGTGTCCTCGACCGGGTGAGCTTTAAGATGCCCCACGGTGGGATGACCGCACTGGTGGGGGCTTCCGGCTCGGGCAAAACCACCATCGTCAACCTCATCGCGCGTTTTTGGGACATCCAGGAGGGGCGGATCAAAATCGGTGGCGTGGACCTCGCGGACTTGCCGCCGGAGTCGATTTACGAACTGATTAGCGAGGTGTTTCAGGATGTTTACCTGTTTGACGATACCATCCTCAACAACATCATGATTGGAAATCCCCAGGCCAGCGAAGCGGCTATCGCACGCGTCATTGAAAAGGCGCAGGTGAGTGAGTTTTTGGAGGATCTGCCCGAGGGGCTGCACACCAAAGTGGGGGAGGGCGGCGCTCATCTTTCCGGTGGGCAAAAGCAACGCATCTCCATCGCCCGGGCCATGCTCAAGGACGCTCCCATCATCCTGCTCGACGAGGCCACCGCTTCGCTCGACCCGGAGAACGAAATTTACATCCAACGTGCCATCCAGGAGTTGGTAAAGGACAAAAACGTTATCGTCATCGCCCATAAGCTTCAAACGGTCCGGCACGCCGATAAGATTCTGGTACTGGAGGACGGCCGTATCCGCGAGCAAGGACGTCACGAAGATTTGCTGGCGCAGGATGGATTGTACGCTCGCTTTTGGCGGACTCAGCAGCGCAATACGGGGTGGAAGATTACGCGCCAAGCGGAGGGGGCGACCCCTGCCGCTCCCCCTTCGCAGTAGCCGCCCCGGTCAAGTTGCTAGCCCCCCGTTCCCTATCCCAATTGCTGTTGGCCTTGTTTTACGAGGCCCATAAACTGGGTCAGCTCCGAGCCGCCCTTGTCGTCGGCAAGGCGTTGGCTGCGGTAGCGCTCCGGTTGGGAGTGGAAGTACTCCAGGAGGGGGCGGGCACTGCGGAAGGAGGCATTGTCGGTATAGATGAGGGCTCCGGGACGGAGCTGGGGTTCGAGTAGTTGGAGTAGGGGTAGGTAAAGGTCATTCCACCCGTCGAGTAGCAAGAAATCGATGTCCGTTTCGACCTGGCGTAGGGTGCGTAGGGCATCGCCTTCGCGCACTTCGATCCAGGGGTCGAGGCCGGCTTCTCGAAAGTTGGCCCGGGCCACTCGGCACTTTTCGGGCAGCAATTCCGTGGTGATGACGCGGCCTCCCGTTTGTTGGGCCGCCGCACCCAGATAGAGGGTCGAGATACCGAAGGAGGTCCCGAATTCGACAATGTGCCGCGCTTGGTTTTGGAGGAGGAGGTCGTAGACGAAGCGCCCCTGGTCGCGGGAGATGGGGAGGTAGGCGTCCTTCATGTCTTCGGGCCGTAGGGGGCGGAAGATGCCGCGGGACAATCCCTTGAGGATGGTGAAGCGTTGTCGGTCGGCTTCGCCGTGGAGGCGGTCGAGGGTATGGAGGATGCGGGGATTTTGGATATGGTGCATGCGTTGGTGGTGGTTTGTTGTGGTACAAAGGTCGGGCAGTTGTCCTTGGGGGTCAAGTAGTCTGGTTTTTGGGAGTCAGTATGCTGGAGCATACCATTGCTGAGTGACAGGGGCTTGTGTGGGGGGGCTGAACGAAAC
>CALCCH010000176.1 GCA_937899855.1 uncultured Saprospirales bacterium
CGGAGCGAGACATTCGCTGGATTCCCGGTCAGAATCGGGACGGGGCGGTACCCGTCTCTTTCAATTTACCCGTCAAGTTTAAGCAATAAAAACCTTACTTTTGTAGGGCATTCTGTCCCGTAGCTGTTTCAAAGCCCCCTAATTACCAAGTACCATCGCCCTCCCCTGCCCCGCACGGGAAGGCTGCTTTTACTTTACCGATTGCGGGCTGCCCCAGGACAGCCCCTCATAAATTGTCGATATGAAACTCAAGTTCCTCTTATTGTTTACGCTCTTTAGCCTGTCCCTATCCGCACAGGAAGTGGAAGAAATTTTTCAGGTCGTAGAAGAAATGCCAGTGTTTCCCGGCTGTGAAGACCGCGATTTACCCGCCGACGAATACAAAAAATGCGCCCAAGAAGCGATGCTCCAGTTTATCTACGGCAACATACAGTACCCCACCGAAGCCCGGGAAGCGGGCATTGAAGGTACGGTCGTGATTCGCTTCGTAGTGGGTGCCGATGGGGGGGTCCAAAATCCGCAAATCGTTCGGGAAATTGGGGGTGGTTGTGGCGCGGAAGCCCTCCGCGTGGTCAACTCCATGGTGGAACAGGACATCCGCTGGATCCCCGGTAAGAATCGGGGCGAGGCGGTACCCGTCTATTTTAATTTGCCCATCAAATACCGCTTGGAGCAAGAGGAGCCCGTGGAAAAAGCCCCGCCCTACTTTATGGTGGGCGCCGATACCGTCTTTACCGAATTCAACCAAGCCCCGATCTACGGTGGCGGCCCGGAGGAACTGGAGGAATTGTTGACCTCTATCCCCTACCCTCCCGGTGTGGACAGCTGCATCGCGGGTACCATGGTGGCCCAGCTATTCATCAACCGCGTGGGAGGACTCCGCATCGGCGATATCTTTGACTATTCCAATCTGGGTTTTGACTACCAATTCGAAGCCATCAAGGTCTTAAACAGTACCAGCGGCCAGTGGCAAGCTGCCCAGCGGGGCGGCCGGCCCGTCAATTGCTACGTACCGGTCCGGCTCGTCTTCAAACCCGTGGACGAGGCCTGCCAACAGACCGCCCTGGATTTTGACCGGGCCTACGCCCTGGCGGGCGAAGCGGAGCAAATCTACGCCGAAACGGAAGACGCCGAAGCCGCCATCGCCAAGTGGAATGCCGCCCTGGAATTGCTGCCCGGCAACATCGAGTTTCTGCTCCTGCGCGGGCAGGCCTACCTAGAAATCAACGAAAATGCCAAGGCCTGTGCCGACCTGCAGCAAGCCAAGGAGGTGGTCGCCCTAGCCGATTGGGTGGCGCAGGTACTGCCCCTGCTTTGTGAATTTGAGGCCGTCAAATCGGAAGAGGAGACGGAAGAAGGCCAGTAGTGAGGGAATGATGGCCGGTGGATAAGCGAGGGACGGACAGTCCCCCGGGGAGCACCTTCGAGTGCCCCTAGTTGGAAACGCGTTTGCCGCGCATCCGATGTACGTAAGCCTCCAGGCCTTCCTGGTTGAGGTTGCGCGCCACGGTCCGGGCTTCCGATAAGGTGGCGTAGCGGCCCGCCGTCACCGAATAATATTGGGACAGGTCAAAAACAAAAACTTCAGCCGCATCGTAGCCCTTGCGCTGCAACTGACCCGACATCAACTTGGCATTGGCCTCGCTGAGGTAAGAGCCCGTTACCACCAGGTACCGACCAAAAGTAGAACCCGAACGCCCATCTTCCCGACCGGTTTCCGCCCGTACATCCTCATCCGGCGCGTTGGCGTCCCCCAATTCGAGGTCATCGCTGGCCTCGGCCGGACTGGGCGTTTGGCCACCATCCACATCCCCCGCAGCTACGTCACTCTCTTCCACTACGTAAAGGTCTTCCAAATCCGCCGCCGTGCTGTCGGCTTGCGTGGCGGCCGGGGTGCCGCTGGCCTCCTTCATCGTTACCACCTCCCGCTCGGGCTGTTTACAGGATTCGAGGGCTGTATAGGTCCAAAAAGCGGCGATGAATAAGAAGAGAAAAATGATGGTGTTTCGAAGTACGCTACCCATAATGTTGATGTTTGTTCGTGGAATAAAGATAGTAAAATTGTGCTTTTGCGGCTACCTTTTCTGTTGTTCGACACTCGCCGCAATGCCGTAGCGGTCCAACTGTTTGACCAAGGCTTCCGCCGCCTCCCGCTCGCCAAGGTGATCCACGATCACGCTCAAACGCTCGGTCGTGCCCCAGTAAGCCGCCGCTGCCTCGGCAAAACCCAACCGCCGCAAACGCGCCACGGCAGCCTCCGCCTCGCTCGCGACGCGGTAGGTTCCGGCAATCACGACAAAGGGGGCCGCGTCGGAGGCATTGTACCGCTCCGTTTCCCTTTCCAGCTGGTCAGCCAAGGCCCGCTCGCGGCGGGCCGTCATCGCCGAATCGGTACGGCGTAAGACGGCGCTGGCCCCATCGCCCGCAGCAGCTTCGCCGGGCAGGTCATAGTAGTCTTCCCCAGCGGTATCGCCCTCCTCCGGGCTCGCCTCCGCCGGGAAGGGATCACCAGGGAGGCCAGTACTCGACGGAGCATCCGTGGCCAGAGAATAAACCAACCACAGCAGCAACAAAACGATAGCAAGCATCAAGCCACGCTCTATATTTTTGATCATCGACTCCTTTTTTGAGGGTTAAAACAATCCCACCTGTACCCCAACCTGCTCGGTCTCCAACTCGACCCAACTGCCATCGAGTACAAAGTGGATGAGGGTGCGCACCGTCCTTTTCTGGAAAATTTCTTGTAGGGCAACCTTGCTCAGGTGCGCCCAGGCTCGCAGATCCTTGGCCTTTTGTAACTGTGCTTTCTGTCCCGAACCACCAAAACTCGTGTGCTGGACCAACACCAATCCCGCCTCGGTTTCGACGATCAGGTCGATCACGGTACGAAACAATTGTTCCTCCCGCAATAACTCTACCGGATATTTGCGCCAGTACCTTTGGGGGCGAAATTGGCGCTCCATCTCCTCGCGAAAAACCGTTCCGGCCCGGACGACCTCGCGGGCCTCCAAACCCTCCACGAGTTCAAAACGCTCGACGATGGCCCGAGCCATTGACAGACGCTCCTCCGCAGGATCCCGCCACCGATCCGCAGCCAAAAACGCCTTGGTGGCCTTGGCCGCCTGGTAAGCGGGTACCTCCCCCGCCAAAACGAGCGGCAGCCCGTAGGTATGCCGCTGACTACGCCGCACTCGAAAAGCATCGCGGACCATTTTCTGATCCACATCGATAAAGTACTCCAAATAAGTACTTTTGCCCCGGGGCGCTTCCCAAAAGGAGGTCGCGGCGCTGGGGGGATCGGCGTGGGTAAAATCCCGAGGGTAGGGAAAAACGTTCGTATCGGCGTAGAGCACTTGTTCGTTCCACTCCCAGGGGGTTTCGCCGTTTTGAGGATCGAGGGTCGGAAACTCCTCCTGCCCCTCGTGCCAGATGCGATTGAGCCAACGGGTGGGGCGGGCGCGGGTGGGAAAAATCAAATAATCGCGGGCTCGGGTCATGCCGACGTAGAGCAAGCGGGCATCCTCCTCCCGGGCCTGGACGGTGGCCCGTTGCTGGGCCGCGCTGGCCTGGAGGCGTTCCTCTAGGGGGGTGTTGCGCAATTGACTGGCGTAGGGATTGACCCAGTAGCGCAGCCAGCGATTGCCCAGGAGGTTGTCAAAATCTACCTCCTCCGATTCGGGGACGAGGTCGACGCCCCAAACGCGATCGCGCAATTTCCCCTCCAGGCTGTGACAGATCACAACCGGCCATTCGAGCCCTTTACTCTTGTGATAGGTCAGGACGTTGACGGCGTCCGCGCCTTCTCCCGAGCCTTGTTTGTCCTGATCCTTGGCCTCCAATTCGTTGAGCCAGAGCAAGAAGCCCCCCAGGGAGGCCGCGCTGTGGAGGCGGTTGCAAGCCGCCTCGTACTGCAGGGCCAATTTCCGCAATACCGCTACGTTGTCGAGGCGTTGGGCTACCTTGCCCCAGCTGGCGATGATCCGGCGCAGGTCCAATTCTTCGAGGACCAGGTTGAGTAGTTCGGCGCTGGACAGCTCGGCGACTTCGGGCCGGAGGCGGTGCAATTGGTCGATGAAGGCTTGTTGCTCGGCCCAGCGGATTTCCTGGGCGTAGCCCTCGACGCGGGCCAGAAAGGCGAGGCGGTCGTCGAGGATGGCTTCGATGGATTGGCCGTCGGCCAGGAGGAGAATCTCGGCCACGGAGAGGGCATCCTTGGGGTTGAGGATAAATTTGAGGCAGGCGAGGACCAGCTGAATCTCGGCCGTTTGGAGGAGGCCGGTTCGGGAGATGGCAGCCTTGAGGCCCCGGCGGTGCAGGGCCTCGGCGATGGTGGTACAGGCCGCATTCGATCGGCACAGAACGGCGATGTCGCCGGGGCGGACGGGGCGGTAGCGTTTTTCGGCTTTGGAGAAAACGATTTTTCCCATTTCGACAAAGCGGCGGATGGAATCGGCAATGCAATTCTCCATCCAGGGCTTGCCGGGCAGGCGGCGGCCTTCGCCATCGTATTCGAAGTGCCAGTGTACGAGGGCCTCGTCCATGCCGATGGGTTCGTTTTCGGTATTGGCGGTGTGGGGCCCGGCGAGGGCCCGGCGTTTGGGGTCGAGAGCGACCTGTTCGGTGGGTAGTTGGGGAAAGGCCCGGCAGAAGAGGGCATTGGTGGCGTAGACGATGTTTTCGCGCGAACGCCAGGAGTGGCGCTGGATATCCGCCTCGCGAATGCCGCCGTTTTGCTCGATGATGGCCTGCATCAGCCGGGGGTCGGCCCCGCGAAAGCCATAGATGGATTGCTTGGGATCGCCCACCCAGATCGAGTGCTTGGCGATTCGGGAGAGCTTGAGGAAAATATCGAGTTGGATGGGGTTGGTATCCTGAAACTCGTCGACCATCAGCAGGTCCAGCTCTTCGGCCAGGATGGCCCGGATGGCTGCCTGATCGAGGAGTCGTTTGACCTGAATTTCCATGTCGATGTAGTCGATCAGGCCGCGTTGTTTTTTGTACTGGTCGTATTCGCGGAGGGCTTCGATGGCCAGGTCAAAGATGCCGTGGATAAAGTTTTCGATATCGGCGTGGAATTGGGGGTGGCTTTCGTGAGTACGGGCAAATTGGACGAGGTCGGCCACGTCGTCCCGGCTTTTGGCGCCCACCTTTATTTTGCTGATTTTGACCCACTCGTGCCAGTGCAATTCCTGTCCCCGCCGGAGTCGCTCGCAGAACTGCTGGAGGTCCTCCCCCGCAATGCGCGTTACCTTCGTTTCGTCCTCATTAGCGTGCAGGGCCGCGATGGCGGTCTCGATTTGTTGCCGGAGCTCCCGACTAAAGGTCTCGGGGCTTTTGGTGGCGCGCGGTTCCAAAAATGCCGCAAAGCTCTGGACCGAGCGGCGTTTACTTTCCTCCAATACCTCCAGCGAAAAATCGTTGGCCCGGGCCGTATCAGTGAGAAACATGACCACCTGGCGCCAGTCGTAGCGATCGTTTTGATGTAGGCCCAGGCGATCGCACCAACGCTCCATCTGGACGACGCGGTCGGGATGCAGGATGGTAGCGAGTGAGCGATTGAAGAGCAGTTGTTGGTCTTCGTCGGCGATGATGTCGACCTCGGGAGATACCCCGGCTTCGAAGGCAAAGCGACGCAGCAGTTTGACCCCCAGGCTGTGGACCGTACCGATCAGGGCATTGGTCAGGTCGTTGGCCGCTTCGCTCAGGCCCTCTTCCAGCAATTTGACCCGGACCCGTTCCTGGAGCTCTGCCGCGGCCTTGTTGGTAAAGGTAGTGGCAATGATCCCACTGGCGCGCAGGCCTCCCCGGAGTAGGGCCACCATTTCCTGGGTCAGGCGATAGGTTTTGCCACTTCCCGCTCCCGCCGAGATGATTTTTAAATTCATGACTCGAAATTACTAAACAATTTTCGCTTCCACCGCATGGGGGGAGGGATAGCTGCGGGGCGCCGGGAGGGGAGAATTAAAACAGGATTTACCCATTTTAACAAAAAAAATACTATTTTTGAAAGGAAGGATCACGACTCGGCGGAACGCTCGTTCCAACAACAAAATTACAGCAGGTGCCTTTTCGTGTTGTTATTCCGTTTTGGACATACTAGTTGGAGAAAACCAAGACCTAAATTGGTTAAACAAACATCCCCGAAAAATGGATTCCAATCGAAGTATCCAACTAGGAATCGTCGATGACGATCGTCTGATTGTGCAACTCCTCAAACCCTTACTGGAGAGTGATGGCAAGATCAAAGTGTGTCTGATGGCTTACAGCGGCAATGACTTTCTTCACCAACTGGAAAGAGAGGAGGTGGAGCTGGACATTATCCTACTCGATTTGCGGATGGACAATGGCAATGGCTTGGAGGTGATGACGGCGCTCCAAAAGGAGGGCAAGGCCATCAAGGTGATCGTATTGTCGACCTATTACCGCAGTGCCTTTATCGGGCAGATGCTCAAATGCGGGGCGGTTGCTTTTTTACCCAAGGAGGTGGACCAGGGGGAGTTGATCGCCACCATCAAGGAGGTGTACCAGCGGGGGCACTACTTTTCCCCTTCCCAGTTTCAGGCGATTCGGCGTCAGTTGTCGAGCAAGACGCCCAAGTTTTACCTGCCCCAGAAGAACGGCCTCACCGCCCGCGAAATCGAGGTCCTGAAGCTGCTTTGCCAGCAGTTCAACACCCAGGAAATCGCCACGGCGCTTTTTATCTCTCCCAAAACGGTGGAAACGCACAAGAGCAATTTGATCTTTAAGACCGGCGTCAAAAACATGGCGGGGCTGGTGATTTATGCGATTCAAAACCGGATTGTCGACGCCAACGAATTGATCCTACTGGATCGTTAGGGGGCGAGGAAAAAGTGAAGTGCCGAAGGTGGCACTTCACATAGATAACCCCAATACTAAAACGGCTATTGGGCAAGCCGTTGGTAGTATTCTGGGTTTTCCGATTTCTCTCAATTAGGGAGCAGCTTGGAGCATCTCGGCGATGGCGATGGCATCGGCGATGGTATCGATGCTGTAGATCTGGATGACGCCCATGGTCGTAGCGGTCTGCGACAAGACGTTTTGGTTGTTCTGAGCGTGAACGGCGTTTTCGAACATCAGTCCGGTGGAGTGTGCGGCCGTTTGATAAACGGAGCCCATTGCCATTGCCGGAGCTTCGCCCACAACTTTTACATTGGATTGAGTTACCGCATCGGTAACTTGAGCGGATACTGTAGACATAATGATTGGAGTTTTGTGAAGACTGTCGGGCCAGCAGGCACGCTAAACAATCTCCGGGGTTGAAAGAATTATTCTAACGATCGATCCGACCGAAGCCGGGGACTGGTCATTGGTTGTTCATAAACCTGGCCATGGCCACGGCATTGGCGATGGTGTCGGTGCTGTACATCTGGATAATCCCCTGGGTGGTAGAGGATTGGGCCAGGAGGAGTTGGTTGTGTTGGGAGTTGACCATGTTGTGGTACATCATCCCACTGGCGTGGAAGGCGTTGAGGTAGTTGAGTCCCATGGCCATGGCCGGCGCCTCGCCGACCAGTTTGACGTTGGTATTGGTGATGGCGTCCGTGATCTGAGGGGATACAGTGTCTGACATGTGTGGTACAATATTTTAGCAAAAATGAAAAAATGGTATCGGTGCATTAGGGCGCCGACTCTAGCATCTTGGCGATGGCGATGGCATCGGCGATCGTATCGAGGCTGTAGATTTGGATGATGCCTTGCGACAAGGCGGTTTGGGCCAGGGTAAACTGGTTGTTTTGCGCGTGGACGGCGTTTTCGAACATCAGCCCAGTGGAGTGGGCGGCCGTTTGGTAGAGCGTGCCCATGGCCATAGCGGGCGCATCGCCAACCACCTGGACGTTGGTTTGGGTGACCGCATCGGTAATGGATTCGGATACAGATGACATAATTAAAATTTTTAGTGGGATGGGGCACACCCTTGGAGGCCCGCATCACTGGGGTTAAGAATTGGCTTTCCGAGTGGTCGCAGGGCCGGTCCTCAGCGTTTGTAGCGGCTACGGGGCCGACGCAATTGCTTGAGCCGCGACTGTTCGATGTTTTTGAGCCGTTGTTGAAACATATTTTGGAGCTGCGTGGTGAATTGCTGGTTGGGCGAGCCCTTTTGGGCCTGGATGTTTTCAGCTTCCTCCTTTTGCTGTTGGGCAGCTTCCTGAATTTTTTCCAAGAGTGGCTTGATCTTTTCCATCACGGCCTTGACGACCAGGGGTGTCGCCTCAGCGACGATGGCCGACACGGAGGAAGGGGGCGATTCTGCCACGGTCTTTTCGATCACCGCTTCGACGACGGCTTCCTGGATGGGCAGTTCAATGATATTGCCACAGTGGGGGCAGGTGTGTTGTGGGGGCATGGTAGTCGTTTTTTAAGGGGGCTGAGGCCGTCTAATATTGGATCGCAACGATCGGATTTTCGAGATCGTTGAGCAGTGGTGTATTCGGTCCCGGTGGGTTCTGTTGGCGCGCTTCGTTCCGCTGTTGCAGATTGAGGTTATCATAGGTCACAACGGCCCTTAAGAAAACGCCCAAGGTAAAGGCCGTGGCCGGAACCATTCCCGGTACAAAATAGGTCAGGGCCAGACCGCCAGCGGTACAGATCAAACTCACTCCCAACAGGCCTTTCTTAAAAGTGGGGGATAAGCCGCCTACGGCATCGCTCTCAAAATTGAGGGTCATCCCGGTCTCCGTAGCCTCGGGCGACAGCACCAAGGTGGCAAACTGGGCGATGTATTCCGCCGTCTTGAATTCCAACTCGTTCTTGAGGTTGACCACATCCGCATCGGTCAAGTTGTCGATCTCTACCTCAGTCTTGTGGGTGCGGTAGACCAGTTCCCCGACCGAAGTCGACATCAGGGTAACGTTGAGCTTTACCACGTTCGAACGCGGAATACTGACGGTGACGAGCGGTCCACTGGTATCGGTCACAATGTCGTTAAACTGGGTGTAGGGCAGGATTCGGACATTGCAAAAGACCTGATCGAGGGAGTCCATCTTTTTCATCATCAGCACGATGATGCCCCGGGCACCTATCTGGGGCTCCAGGACGTAGCTGTTGTTTTGATAATCCTCCTTACCCTTGACCACCACCTGGCGGACGTTGGGCGTAACGGTAGGATCGCTAACCTCAAAGGTATAGAGCGACATGGCATCGGGGTTGGTGGTAGCGCCCAGATAGCCCAGATTGCTATACATCATTTGGTTGTTCTGCTCGTCGTAGGCTTCCATATCCTCCCGGAGGAAGGTCCGGTTGAGCATCTCGTCCGTACTGGGGAGGTTAAAAACGACCACGGGTTTAAAAGAGTCGGCATAATTGTCGTTGGTCGACTTGGCTTGCTTTCTACTGGCCATTGGTTAAAAATTTAGGGGGTTATTGACTGGTGTTGTACGGATTGGGCCTATCCGGCATCATTGTCCGTACTGGCACTACCGTTGAATTCGGTGACGATGCCGCTGGCCGCCGTACCGATGCTGGTGGCGAAGGCCGGCAGTTTTTCCATAAAGCCTTCGATCTGTTTGAGGGCTTTTTCGCCCTGCGGATCGCCCGCCAAGATCATGGCGATGGCCTTGCTGATGGCGAGGGTGAGCACTTGTTCGTTGCCCTGGAGGAAGCTCCGCATGTCCTGGATCATCATGGCGGCGGCCTGGTCAGCCATCAGCTTGGCGGTGGCCTGCATGGGTTGGACGTCGGGTTGCAGGACGTGGGTCTCTACAAATTCGATGGCGTTCTGAACCTGTTGCATCCCTTGCGTTGGCGTAAAACCATCGTCACTGGCGGAAGGTACAATGTTGGATTCCATATGTTCTTACTTTATCACCCCTTGATTACACTGATGGCCTCGGCCACGATGATGGGGTTCAATTGGTTTATATTCTGTTGGTTTGATGCGGCGTTTTGCATGGTCATTCCATTCGCCTGTGTGGCGATCTGGTAGAGCATGGCCATCGCCTGGGAGGGGGCTTCGGCTACTACCTTGACGTTGGTCTGGGTGACGGCATCAGTAATTTGCCCATTTACGGTGTCTGCCATTTTGCTAGTATTTAGGGTTATGTGGGGGTCCCAGGATTGGGGTGCTGGGTACGTCACAAATATGGAAAAATCTTGATGGGAAGTCTTCGGGGTTTTCCCTGGCTTTACAAAATTCAGGGAAAACCCCGAGCGGCGAGTGGGCCGGATAGTGGGTACTGGGAAAGAAGTAGATGAGGTATGGGTAGGGCTGCAAAATTGGGGCCAAGTGGATGGTTGGAGGGAAGCGGGAGGGGAGGGAAAGGGGGGGACCGGAAATCAAAATGGCGAAAAAGGCATTTTTTTTATTTTTTTATTTCCTAGTAAAATCAAGCCCTCCAGCCGATACATTTAAATTATTGCCAATTATTTTTATGGAATTTTAGTACCCAAGGAGTCTATGTAGGGTAATTACTCTTTCTAGATAGAGGAAAATCTTTGGTTTTGAAGCAGCACGGAGTGCGCAGTTCCGGGTCTGTGTAGCGAAGCTG
>CALCCH010000177.1 GCA_937899855.1 uncultured Saprospirales bacterium
AACACCGATACTTACCTCAACAGCGGGTCGGGCAGCGAGAGGCTCTTAGTGTGGTACAAGACCTGGGATTTGATCGTCGATCAGCCCTGGTTGGGCTGCGGGAGTGGCAATTGGAAATTGCTTTTTCCCAGTAAAAATCTGAGCGGTGGCTATCGCCTCCAGGAAAAGGACGTGGTCTTTACCCGGGTCCACAACGACCTCCTAGAGGTCTGGGCCGAGGTGGGAACACTGGGCTTGCTGCTCTTTCTCGTCATCTTTGGATGGGCCTTCGCCGCGGCGGTCGATCGCTTGCGGCGCGGAAAACTGGTGGATCAGCAGGAAGGCATCGTACTGATTGCCACCCTGGTGGGCTACCTCGTCGTTTCTTTTTTTGACTTTCCCAAGGAGCGTCCGGAGCACCAGGTCCTGCTGTCCCTCCTACTGGCCATTGCGGCTTTTCGTGGCAAAGAGTGGTTGGCAAAACGACCGGCTTACTTTTCCCTATCCCCCACGGCTCGCCACAAGGGGAGCCTGATCCTGAGCTTTATCCTCCTCGTCAACCTGCCCATTTGCTACTACCGCTCGGTGGCCAATATCAGTGGTGAAAAGGTGATTGTAGGCATGGCCACGCGCGACACCAAATTGATGATAACACACGCGCGCCGGGGCCACTCGATCTGGTACTCCGTCAATCCCACGGTGATTCCCCTCAAGTGGTACGAGGGCTTGGCCCACTACTACGACGGAGATTACGCCGCGGCCCGAGCTCCCTTCGCCGCGGCCTACGTCCTCAACCCCTACAACTTCAACGTCGCCAACAACTACGCCAGTACCCTGGTCCAATTGGGCGAATACGAGGCGGCCATTCCGCTCTACTTACAAGCCCTGGAAATCAACCCCAAATTCGAAGAGGGCATGTTTAACCTCGCCTTTTCCTTTTTTCAAATGAAGCGCTACCCGGAGGCCCTGGAGTGGGTCAATAAGGTGGAAACCAACCAGGAAAAGAAGGCGGTTTTCCTGCAAAATATCCGTTCGGCCCAACAATAGGAGGCTTTATCCGTTACCCAAAACCAAGGGCAACCTTTAGGGTATCGCCCTCACGGCTTATTTTTGAAGTTGTATCGAGCTTTGCACGACTTTTGCTTGGATAACCGGGTAAATTTTCGTAACTAATTGATTCTAAACGAAAAACATCAGATCGCCTCAATGAAATTCCTGGCCAAAAACCTATTGTTACATTGTCTGCTTTTCCTTTTCGTAATTCCCGTTTGGAGCCAGACGATCATGTTATCTCCCAATTCCGGAGAACAAAATACCACCTTTGGTGTCACCGTCACCGGTTCGGGTACGACCTGGTCAAGCTCGCACTGCGTCGAGTTTGATGACGGGGTATCCACCTTTTCTTTCGTGGCTTCGGACCTGGGGGCTTCCTACCTCTCCGGTACCCTCAGCGTTCCCGCCAGTGCCAACGTCAGTTCCAATTACGACGTACGGGTGTATAATTTTAGCAATGGGTCCTGCTTCGGACTTTCCGATGGTACCTGTACCAACTGTTTTAGCGTCACCGCCCCCGTTCCCATCGTATCCATTAGCCCGACCAGCTCCCAACAGGGGACCTCGACGGCGGTGATCATCACGGGAACGAATACGACCTGGACGAATGGCACGACGCACTGCGTCGAACTATCCGACGGTACGTCGACTTTTAGCTTCACGGGGACGGCCAATGCCTTTCAACAACTCAGTGGTACCCTCAATGTACCGCTCAATGCCAACGTCAGCTCCGGTTATGATGTGACAGTATACGATGTCAACGGCGGCTCCTGTTCGGGTGTCTCGGACGGGACTTGTACGAACTGCTTTACCGTGAGCGCTTCGGCGGGTATCCTGCTATCGCCCACTTCGGGGGAGCAGAACAGCTCTTTCGGGGTGACGGTGACGGGTACGGGTACAACCTGGTCGAGTGCGCATTGCGTGGAATTCTCAGATGGGGTATCGACCTTCAGCTTTACGGGGACGGCCCTCGCGGCTTCGACGCTCACCGGTACGCTCAATATTCCGGCTGGGGCCAACGTCAGTTCCAACTACGATGTTACCGTATACAATGATAACCTGGGCAACTGCTCCGGTATCAACGACGGACTCTGCCAGAATTGCTTTAGTGTAACGGTCGCCATTCCGGTGGTCAGTTTCGTCAACCCCAATTCGATCCAGCAGTGCGATGCTTTCAGCGTTACGATTTCGGGAACGAATACGACCTGGGCCAGCGGTACGACGCACTGTGTGGAGTTTTCCGATGGTGTATCCACTTTTAGTTTTACGGGAACGGCCAATTCGAGCCAACAACTGACGGGTACCCTGGAGGTTCCCGCCGATGCCAATCCCAGCAGCAATTACGACATCACGGTGTACGATGTGGACGGCGGCTCCTGTTCGGGAGTATCGGACGGGACTTGTACGAATTGCTTTACCGTTCAGGCGGCCCCGACGATTATGCTATCGCCCACTTCGGGGGAACAAAACAGTTCCTTTGGGGTGACGGTGACGGGAATGGGCTCGACCTGGTCGAGTGCGCACTGCGTAGAATTCTCGGATGGGGTGTCGACCTTCAACTTTACGGGGACGGCCATTACGGCTTCGACGCTCACCGGTACGCTCAATATTCCGGCTGGAGCCAACGTCAGCAGCAACTATGACGTCAAGGTATACAATGACAATATGGGCAATTGCTCCGGGGTCAACGACGGAATCTGCGAGAATTGCTTTAGCGTAACGGCCGCCATTCCCGTGGTCAGTTTCGTCAACCCCAATTCGATTCAGCAGTGTGATGCTTTTAGCGTCACGATTTCGGGAACGAATACGACCTGGGCCAGCGGTACGACGCACTGTGTGGAGT
>CALCCH010000178.1 GCA_937899855.1 uncultured Saprospirales bacterium
AGATGTACGTAGATGGCTTGCAAGTTGCTTACAATGACGAAGCCGTTGGAACGGTAGGAGAGGCCCTCTTCGATGATTTTTTACGCCTACACGAGTACGCGCCCCTGGATCGAGAGACCCAATACGGCGCCTCACTTTGGGTTCGACCAGGAGTACGATGGCCGAGTGAGGGCGTTATTTCTTAGCGTTGGAGAACAGTGGACCCCTATCGCGGGGAATGAGGAATGATGGTCTTATACATAGCTTCTTAGCTAATTACTAATGGATAAAATAACTACTTGCGCATGACGCTACTTTTCCCCCTATTCTACTCCCTTGCCTGGGTGGCAAGTCTAACGCCAGGGACCTACGTCTTATTCAACAAACCATTGGAACTTGGCTACTCCAACTACTTCGACGGGTATATCCTCACGATTGATCCACCCAAGGATATTTGTCGTTTCTACGATCTAAAGGGAAGGCTAGTCTTCGATGTTTCATTTCACGGAGCCGCTGATAAAGTTGACATCGATCAATTCGGAATGCGCTTTGAAGCGGAGCAAGAACAGGAAATTAAACTGTTCATTGGAGAGGAGCATCGGAATAGGCCCCTCTGGTACCAGCGCTTGGTCCCACTAGAGGCATCAGAAGTTAGCATACTCGAGGATAAGGAGGCACTTAACATTATTGAGATTGATGGCCACTACTTTTGGCCAGCGCCGCCACGTGGATTTATACGCCCGGTACTAAAAATTACCGATAGCTACCTGGAGTATCAAGCCAGTAAGCGTGAGCGCTACTTTTTCCAAGAATAGAATCGTCAAAAATGACCATCCTAACCCTTCTTATTTTTTTACTTTTTCAATTCCCCAATCCGATGGACGGTACCTATTATCACATCAACGTGGAGAAAAATATTTACAATACCATCCCCATTATCCGCGTGAATACCCAAGAGGCCAAAATATTCCTTTTTGACGACCACCAGCAATTACAGGGTAGCATCCCACTGGATCATATTGATCAGCGTAAGGACCTCCATTCCGACGGCCAATTGGTGCTGCAATGGGAAAAAGAGAAATTGTATACGCTACGCTTTTTGCCATCCGATCAGCAGTCGGCAAAAATCTTCTACCAAAAACTGCCGGCGCAACATTGGACAATCGCACCAGAAGATTATCCCTTCCCCGATCGGATAGTCGACCAAGGAGGACATCTATTCTTTAAAGCTTTTGGAAAACGACAAATTCCCCTGCTCCATCCCATTCGGAACTTGACTCAGCACAGCATCGAGTACTACGAAGTGCAGACCGGAAAAGTCCACGTCTATCGCGGGGAATGAGCACAATTTCCCTTCACTACAAGTACTATCAAGGCAGCCGCCCATCACCAAAACCTTTACCATGTCCAAAGACCAACAGTTACTCCACCAAATCACCCGAGAAAAGATCGCTCAGATCGATGCTCGTATTCAAGCTTATCCCGCGGATGATCCACTGCGCCAAAAACTGGAGGCGGATAAACGTAAACTGACCCGTCTGCTGCACTTGGAATCCACGATGCCGGAGGAAGGAGCATCGGGTAAGCAAACGGTGACGGAGGAGAGCAAGTTGTACTTGATCCGGGAACTTCCACAGTTTATCCGTTGCCTATCTCGAATGCGCAGGCTCCAAGATCAGGACCCCTTCCTGACGGTACAAGTGTATCCTCCTAATCCATCGGTGTATTTACAGTTGATGACGGAGCGGGGGACCCCAAATAGCTACGTCGAGGCCGCGGGCAATCGTTCGCTTGACGAGGCGCATCAATTGGGCGCCGAACAAATCCAAAGCTTGGTGGATCAGGGTTGGAAAGTACCGAATCAAGAACGGCCTAATTTTTACCGTACCGTACGGATTGACGGTGATGCTGATCTAAAAGGATGGGCGGATGAATTGATCGAAACCGTAAGTGCAGCCTATGGTTATTCCGATGCCCAACCCGCTTTGGTTCGCTTGGTATACGAAATAGCCAAGTAATAAAAATCGCTCAAGTTTATTTTCCGTACGCCTAACACCAACCATGTCCAAAGACCAACAGCTTTACCAGCAAATTATCAGGCAAAAAATACAAACCGCCGAGCAGCAAATCCAGCGGGTAGCAACAAGTGATCCTAACCTGGCGGATCGTTTAAGGCAAGAGGTAAAAACGCTACAAGCCAGCTTGGGCAAAGTGGAGGTAGGGGCGGCCTCCCTATCCGATGGCCCAGCCCTAGAAATGCCTGCATTGCAAAGGGAGCGCCCCGTTTTTTACTGTACCGCTGCGGATGCGGCCACCAAGCTAAAGCCCTACTGGGTTGCCCTTTGTGCTGACCAAGCCTCAATCCGCTGTGTCCTGATCCAAGTATTTTTCCCAGAAGATCGCGGGACGGTAGAATTTGGCGTGGACCAGGGGCGAAAACTGGTGATCGGGAAATTAAGTGGCCTAGCCTCGACTTCTCCCCAAGCGGAATTGCTCCGGGCCAAGGCTTGGCGGGCATCCGACTCAATGCCAGGATGCTTTACCGTAAACTTTCCGATGGACAAAGACCAGTGCCCAGTGGAATTGACGAAAGTGTTGGACTGGCTCCTTGGCGAAATCTATTTGCTACCACCCGAGCAGAGCGTACAGGTGACCTTGTTGCGATAAGTATCAAGCGGCTATTCGTAGCGCTTGGTTAAAACTGACTGTGCCTTGCAGAGATTGATTGGTGAGGGATTTGCTGGATCGCACTGGAAGTGAAGAAGGTACCTTAGCTAATGCATTCATCCAAAGGCTGGCAATGAGCTAACCTGTGATGACACACTTTGTTAGCGGTGGGCATTTTTCTAACTCACTTTTTTCAACAAGTCCTCAAGCTTATACTTCTTGTGGTTTATTTTTCTGGCACTAGCCAAACCCATTAATTCATTTTTACTTTGAATTAATAGCCAAAGGTTAGGATTTGTATTGAACAATTCCCCCAGTTTAAATGCCAAATCAGTGTTTATTTTTCTCCTTCCCCTTAGAATTGAACTTAGGTTAGATTCTTCAATTTCAATAAACTTAGCAAAGTCTTTATTTTTCACTTTTACCGCTTTAAGGTGTTTTCTCAGAAATTCACCAGCATTAATAATGTTTGGGGGTTGTTCTTCTTTGATATAGGATTCCATTTGAAATTTTAATGAAATCAAATCATACCTTATTCGATCTTGATCGCTTTGATTTTTAGCGTGCTCTAAAATTGCTTTTCGCAATCCAATAAAATCTTTGCTATTGGTATTGACAACGCCCTTGCCAGTCCCATTAACGCCTCCGGGATTTATTTCTCTATTTTTCTTAGGCATAATTTAAAGCGTTAAGTATTTATCAATTAACCCAAGTCCAGTATCAGGATCAATAAACATTCGTTGGCCCATTGCTAGGGTAGCTCCGTATTTATCCTGATACAGTGGGATTAGTTCAGTCTTGCTTTCAAAGGTCAGATATCCTTTATAAGTATTTTTTCCAAGCTCAAAACTTTTTAAACAACCAAATGCAATTAAACACCCAGCAACATTATCGTATTTTCCATCTGAGCCTAAATTGTGAGGAGCCACTTCGATATTGTTCATGTAAAGCATTTCTTCATACATTACAGACAGCATAAGAATTCCTTCAACAGTATCATTATGATCTTGTAAGGTTATTTTGTAGAATTTGCCTCCTTCTGTTTTGTATAAGGTTCTCCAGGTAAACTGCCAACCGCTTTTTTTGTTGGCATGTCCCTAAATTTAGCTTTTAGGATAATTCCATTGGTCGCTTTCCCAGAATTAGTTTCCATCAACGGTACTTCCATAGTGCTGTATCTGCTGTATAAAAATACAAAAAATAGCCAATTTATTCTGATTATTATCAAATTTGTAAATTGCTTTTACTCGCTTGCTGCTAATGTGTTGTTTGGACACAACCTGAGTTAGAATGATAGCAATGAACCACCTTTTCGCTTTCAACGACGGTATCTTTGACTCTTGACCCATTTACAAGGCCCCTCCAGCGGTATTATCCGCTGGGAATGAAAAAGGAGCGAGGAAATGGATATTACCGATACCCAGGGACAAAAGCAAAGGAAAAATTGCTGGTGGAGTACGTTCACAATCGGGAAGCCTACCAGAAAGGTTGGGTACACTTTTGCCAGTATATCGAAGGGGAAATCGGTTTGCCATAGGCCAGTCCGACACTGGGACAGGCGCCGAGCCTT
>CALCCH010000179.1 GCA_937899855.1 uncultured Saprospirales bacterium
GCTTTGGTCCCGATCCCAAATCCCCCCGCCATCACTGGTCCACACTTCCTGGATGCGATTGTTGGCATCGTAGCAGTAGCGATGGGAATAGGCATCGCCTTCGCCCGGCTGGTAATCAAAGCGGTAAACCAAACCATCGACTACGCCAAAATCGTAGTCCATCCGTTTGATAAAGCCACCGAGGTCGCGGACGTGACGGTCCTCCTGCCAGAGGGTCTTGACGTTGCCCTGAACGTCGTAGCTGTAGTGCGTGGCGTGACTCAAGGCGTTTTCGGTTTCGTAGTACTCCGACTTGCCCAAGCGCTGGCGCAAGTTCTCCTGCGCCCCCGGACTAAAGCCAGTCACGGCCTCGTAGGTTTGGCGGAGTCGTTCGGACAAAACGTAGCTGTTGGCCTGGGGGAAGGCTTGATCGTTGAGGTAAGGGCTTAAGTTGACAAAGTTACTGGCCCATTCCAAACGACCGGATTCGATCACCCGCCCCTGGTCGTCGTAGCGATTGTAAGTCACGGCACCCTCCGCCAGCAGCCGCGGGTCCTGCGTAAAGCGAGGCCGCCCCAAGTCGTCGTACAAAGTCAAGCTCTCACCGTAGGCTTGGTAGCCATCCGTGGGATTGATCGATCCACTCTCGTGGTCGGGGGTTTGACTGCGGACCACATTGTCGTAGGAGTCGTATTTGTACAGGGTCATCAGCTGATCGTGGCGCTCGGGATTGCGGCGGTGGAGGGGCACTTCGGAAGTTCCCCAACCCAGGTCGCGTTTGTCGTTGACTAGGGCGAGACCGGGATCGTTTTCACTGAGGGGTCGCACGCCCTCCGGTGGGACCGTGGCGTAGAGATTGCCATCGGGGGTGTAGTAGTACAGCGTGTAGTGGTATTCTTTATCGAGGTAGGTCATCCGCAATTGATCGGGGGACCGTTCGGGATCGATGCAGTCGCCGCGGTAGCGCTCCCGGAAGTTTTGGATCAAGCCTTCAATGCTTTCCTGATAAATTTGCGCCACCTCGTACAGGGCGATGGCGCGGCCTTCGTCGCAGGGGTCGGGCGCCAGTTCAAAGCAGGTGAGGGGGATGGGGGCGGGTTTGTCCGGCGATAGGGTCGCCAGGTCGCGCGTACCGTCCGCCAGGTCTTCGATGACCATAATGGCATCTTCGATGTCTTGCTCAGTGGCGGCTGGATTGTAGATAAAATTATCACAACGCAACGCGAGTTCTGATAAGTAGTCCACCCACTCACTAGCGGTAGCCCCGTATTCTCCGGCGTAGAGATTTTCCACTCCCGTACCGACCGCTTCTCTTTGGGCGGCGTAGTAGTCTTCGCACAAACAGTGAATGGGGCCTTCCTCGCAGGGGCTCGTAAAGGGGTAGCATTCCTCCAACTGGGCAAAGATCGCTCGACGGCGCTGCACGGGAGGGGCTGATGCCCCACCGGAGCGATTGAAGGAAGTCTCAGGCCTTGTCTCCACCCGCGATCGAAAATTGGACGCACAAGAGCAGTTGGGCTCCGTAAAAACTTTAAAATCCGTTGGGAAACTCTCGTGATGGTCCGGGCTCTGGATGATGATGTGGGTGGGCGTATGAATGGCTTCAAAATCGTAGGGGGCGCTGGTGTGGTCATTGATTGTAGCCACAACGCAGGCAAAGAAGCTTTGGTTGGCATGGTAAAAGTCAGCGAAAGAGAAATAATTTCGGTCGACAATCAAATTAATACAACCCACTGGATTATTACCGTACATCGGCACACAATCACCCGCTGGATTTTCAAAACTGTAAGGGACTACAAAAACACTGCGCAGGTCACCCACGGTTGCGCCCTCGGGAGGGAAAACGACGTCGGGAAAAGGAATCATGGCGGCCGCCGCGTAATCGCAAGGATCAAGTTCGCCAGCGAGTTCCGCCCATTCGTTCCACTCGTCGTTGGCGCCGTAGATATCGTTTTGCGCCGGACCATCTCCTTCCACCAAATCCTGAAAACTCCGTTGCAAATCTGGTACGCGAATCATAAAGTTAAGGGCACGATCGTCCATCAACTCCAAGTGCTCGTTGTAATCACTCTGGGGGCTATTGCCGTTCCATTCCTGAATCAGGCGTTCGACCAGGGCGTTGTCCTGCGTGATTCGAGTACAGCCCTGGTACCAGTCTTGGTAGAGCAGGGGGAAATTGTCGTGCCCCGGTGGCTTGCTGCCCAATTCGTAAGCGGCATTGCCCCAGCGGTAAATGGCGTGCTGGCGATTGTCGTCCGCTACGAAGTCCAGGGGCTGTTCCACCGTATTGCGATCGTAGAGAAAGGGACTGTGGGAAGCATTGTCACAGGGATTTTCCTTTTGCAGGTTGATGATCTTTTGCTTGGTCGACAAGTAATGCCCCACAAAGACTTCCCAGATTTGGGCCGTCGTCGGTGACGTACCGTTCAGATCGGGGTTTTGACTGGCCTCGTATTCGGCCACTTCCCACATGCTGAATTCCCGGGGATTGGGCAGGTCGATGTCTTCGGGATAGCTACAAATCAATTCTTGCAACAGCTCACGTCCACTCAGTTGGTCCGAGACCTCTCGATCCCCCATACTACTGTTCCAGTAAGGATCGGCTTGGAGCAGTAGCAAGGTGGTCGTCGGACAATTGCTATTGGCCAAGCCTTGCAACTGGCTGATCCACGCCGATTGTACCGTACTAAAATCCTGAATGCTGCGGTTAAAGTTTTCGTTATTACTCGCTTGGCCATCCGTATCCTGGCACCATTCGTAATGGGG
>CALCCH010000180.1 GCA_937899855.1 uncultured Saprospirales bacterium
CATCCGAGTGGTGGAGGGGCGGAATATCGAATTGCGCAATCTCCGGGTCAGTGGTTACCGCGGGGGGATTTGGGCGCAGGAGGTGGAGGGGCTGCGGCTGCGCTTTTGCGAGCTGAGTAATTTGTACCGTGCACCGGATACGGTAGCGCTGCCCCCTCAGCCACAGTCCGTCCGCGATTTCCTACCCGCCGCCCTTTACCTGCAGGATTGCCCCGCTTTTCTCGCGGAAGAGCTGACCATCCACCACGCGCGGCATGGCCTCGTGTTGGAGCGTTGCAATTCGGGAAAACTGTTCAACAGCCGCATCCAGTTCCAACAGGGGGCGGGGGTTGCGCTCTTTGGCTCGTCCCGCAATTGGTTGGGGCACAACGGGCTCGACTGGAATCAGGTGGGCTTGTACGTGGCGGTGGGTAGTCGGGAAAATACCATTGCCTACAATTCGGCGACGCACACCGAGGTGGGCTTGTGGATTCGGGGTGGGGAGAACGCCCAGCAGTTGGTATTTGACAACGATTTTTCGCACGCCAGCCGGTGGGGTGCCGAGCTGTGGGGCAGTCAAAATTTTGTGTACAACCGCCTCAACGACTGTCGCTTGGCCCTACGTACCCGCGCCCTGAACAACAGCTTGATCGTGGGCAATCAGTGGCGGGCTGTCGATGAGGATTTGGAGGTGGAAGAACGGGGTGGGAATTTTTGGGAAGTAAACGGCGCTGGCGAGCGGGTCCAATACGGTCGGGTAGCCAGCTACGCCCCCGAGGCTTTGGCCGGTGGTCGGGATGCTTCCCTAGCGGAAGGACGCTTGCGGGGACGCGCCTATCGCCTGCTCGACGAGTGGGGCCCTTACGATTTTCGGTCGCCGCGAATCTGGTTGCGCGAGCGGGGGGAGGAGCGCTACGTTTTTGGAATTTTTGGGCCGCAAGGCAATTGGCAGGTAGCCGATGGCCAGGGCTTCCGCTTGCTGACGCCCCGACGGGGCTCGGTACCCAGTGGTTTGGTGGCCGAGGTGGAGCCCGGTGCGGATACCCTGGCCCTGGAGTTTCGATTTCGGGGAGCGGCCATCCGGACGACCTTTGGCGAAAGCCGTGCCCGGGGCAGTGATGTTTCTTTTTTCTGGACCAATCAGTAACCACGCCGTCGTATGAACTTCCCCCAAGCCCTCGAAGCAGAGCATTCCAAGGCCCAGATGCTCCGGATTGCGCACTATGTCGGAGCGAAGCAGTCGCGTTTTGAGGGGCTGATCGAGCTCCTGCTTCACGGGGAGGCAAAGTTGCGCAGGCGCGCCGCCTGGGCCGTCAATCACTGCTGCGACCAACACCCCGAATTGTTGCATCCCCACGTTGAAAGGCTGTGGGGAAATCTGGATCGGGAACAAGACGCCAGCATCCAGCGAAATATCCTCCGCCTTTTTCAGGACTATCCCCTGCCACCAACGCTGTGGGGGAAGGCCGCCACGCTCTGCTTCGATTGGCTGGCCAATCCGCAATCGGCCACCGCCGTACGCGCTCACTCCATTTCCATTCTCCACCAACTGACCAAAAGCGAACCGGACTTGGCCCCGGAGCTGGTGCTGCTCTTGGAAGAAATTCTGCCCACGGCCTCAGCCGGGCTGCGCTCGCGGGGCCGCCGGGTACTTCGCCAGCTACGCGGTCGCCGAAGCTGAGGCCCTCCGTGGGATACGAAGGGATTGACTTTATCCAAAACTTGCCGGGCGAAAATTCCGAATTCTCGGGGCATTTGCTTAAACTTGTAGGAAGTCCAAATCCACAAGACCAATGGTAAATTTCTCGAACGTCCAGCTCAAGGGCCTGGCCATCCACCGGGTGAGCAATAAACACCGCGCCGAACGCAATTTTATCGCCCAAAAATTGACCGACGTGTCCGAGGAGGTTCGAGAGAGTTTGCTGCGGTATTTCCTCAAACCCCTCAAGCGCAGCGAAGAGTTTTTCCGCTTCCAACACGAAGAGAGCCTGGAGTTCAACGAAGTGTACAGCTACGCGGCCGCCATTTTTGAAGAGGGGGAATCCCTGCTGCGCGAATCGGCCAATATCCTCATCCACCTGTACCGCCAATCGACCAATCCCAACATTAAATCGGGGGACGTTTTTGTCGCCCACTTTTCCGAAATCGTCATCGACGATGAGCTGGTGGAAGGCCTGGGTATTTTTAAGGCGGAGCAAAAGAACACCTTTCTCACGGTCACGGAAGGGGAGGAAGAGCTGTTGGTCGAACAGCTGGAGGGCATCAACATCGAAAAACTGGATAAGGGCTGCATCATTTTCAATACCTCCAAAAACGATGGCTTCCGCCTCCTCAGTGTGGACAGCAACAACTACGACGCCGATTACTGGCTCCACGATTTCCTCAATGCCGACTTCGTCAAAGACGATGTTTTTCACACCCGCAATTACATGGAGCTCTGCAATGCCTTTTCCGAGGAGGTCGTGGCCCCGGCGGGCGATCGCAAGGAGCAGATTAAGTTCCTTTCCGACTCCGTCGATTATTTTACCACCCACGATACGTTTAATTTCGATGAATTTACCGAGCGGGTAATTCCCGATGAGAAGCTCGCTACCGAATTCAAATCCTACCAGACCGATTTTGCCCTCGACGAAGTCAACGACTTTGACATCTCCAAGCGGGCCCTCAAAACCGCCAAACGCAAGATCAAAAGCAACATCAAGCTCGATACCAAAATCCAAATCCGCCTCGATTTCAACAATCCCGAATACAGTCAGGACTTCCTGGAAAAAGGCTTTGACGAAGGTCGGGGGATGCACTATTATAAGGTGTACTTCAACGAAGAGATGGAATGACTCGGGGCAAGCCTTAACTTTTGGGGAAAACCAATGACGGTTTTTTCGCGTAAAAATGTATTTTTGTCGACCCTATGGGTATGGGATGAATATCTTCGGTGGTGCAAAGCAGCGCTCAACGCCCCGATACAAACGATCCGTTAACTACATGCTAGGTGCTATTGCCGGAGACATCATTGGCTCCGTATACGAGAAAGACAACATCAAGACCACGGAGTTTACCCTCTTTGGCCCTGACTCCCGCTTTACGGATGATACGGTACTTACCGTAGCCATCGCCGATAGTATTTTGCACGATAAAGACTACGAAGTGGCCCTCCGCGATTGGGCCCTGCAGTTTCCCTTCGCCGGCTACGGTCGCCGTTTCAAAAAATGGTTGGTGGGTATTATTTCGGGGCCTTACAACAGTTGGGGCAATGGTTCGGCCATGCGCGTCAGTCCGATTGGTTACGCCTGCAACAGCCTGGAAGCCGTCCTCGCCGAAGCCAAACGCAGCGCTGCCGTTACCCACAATCACCCCGAAGGCATCAAAGGGGCCCAAGCCATGGCCGCCGCTGTCTTTCTGGCCCGGATTGGCTATTCCCGCAACGCGATCAAAGCCCACATCGAACGCACCTTCCGCTACGACCTCAGCCGCCGCCTCGATGACATTCGCCCCATCTACGAATTTGACGTCAGTTGCCAAGGCTCCGTTCCCGAAGCCATGATTGCCTTTTTGGAGAGCGAAAATTTTGAGGATGCCATCCGCAAAGCCATTTCCATCGGAGGCGACAGCGATACCATCGCCTCGATGACCGGGGCCATCGCCGAGGCGTTTTATCGCGAAATCCCCGAGGCCATCGTCCGCAAGGTGGAGCACCTCCTCCCCGAAAAGATGTGGACGGTCGTCCACACCTTTAGCGAAAACCACGAAATTCGCGTGCGCTAGTCCTGTTGGGCAAATACCTTTTTGAGCAAGTCGCTGGTCCGCGAGGCCTGATTTTCCCGAATGTCCAATTCTTTTTTCTCCACCAACTGGAATAGACCCAATAGGGCCTTGTCGGTAACGTACTGATCGAGTTCGGGGTTGGTCTTTTTGACGAAGGGGATCTTATTGTAAGCCGTCACCACCTTTTTCCAATAGGCGCGCGCCTGGACCTGGTCTAGGGAGGTGCGAATGACGGGTAAAAACTCCGCGTAGATCGGCTGGCGCGTACTGCCCTCCAGATAGCGAGTCGCAGCGTCCTGATCGCCCATGAGAATGTTGATGGCGTCCTTAAAACTTAGGCTCGTGATGGCTTCCACAAAGATGGGCTTGGCCTTGATGGCGGCATCTTCCGCCGCCCGGTTGAGTTTTTCGACGAGTTCTTCCTCTACATTGCCAAAACCGGGCACTTTCTTTACCTGATCGACAATGGACTGGGCTTCTTCGGGAAGCAAGATTTTATAGGCACTCTTGTAGTAGCCATCCTTGGCGGATAGAAAATCCACGGCCTTGCCCGCCCCAATTTCGAGGGCTTCCTTGAGGGCATTGCCCGTTTCCTCCTGCGAGAGTTCGACGCCCTCCCCTTTGATCAGTTTGTCCGCTTTTTTGAGCAGGCCCCCCAGGTTCTGAGCGGAAAGGGCGAAAGAGATGGGGAAGAGGAGTAAGAGAAGGGTATACTTTTTCATCATTGAGGTACTTACGTGGTGGTGAAAATGTTGATTACCCCAGTAGAACGTCGCTTTGCGGAACTTTGTTATCCCAAAATTTTGGAGACGATGGCCATTCCCGTCCTTCCCCACGGGGGCCTACTTCAGGCGAGCGGGCAGGAGCATCTGCTCCAAAATCCGTTCGGGTTGTTTGGTGAGGCCATTCCGGTAATTGCCCGAGGTGATCACCACCACCGTATCCCAAGCCGGCACGAGCACCACGTACTGCCCGCCGGTACCACGGGCTTCCACCGTAGCCACTTGTTTTCCACCAATATTGTACTGATGGTGCCACCACAGAAAGCCGTAGCCATTTTGGTCGCGGGTATTCTCCAGGGGTCGGTAGTTGGTGAGGGAGCGCCGGACCCAATCGGAAGAAAGAACTTTCCGCTCCCGCCACTGCCCGTCGTTGAGGTAAAGCTGTCCAAACTTGAGCAGGTCGCGGGCGTTGAGGTACATGCCGCCCCCGAAGTAGGGCTGGCCCTTCTCGTCGTTCTGGACGATGTAATCGGTGATGCCCAGCGGCTGGAACAGCTTCTCGTCGAGGTAAAAGGCGACGCTTTCCTCCTCCGGGATGATTTGCTGCATCATCAGCCCCAGCAAGTAGGGATTGGCCGATCCGTACATCGCGTGTGCGTTGGGGGGGTGTACCATCGAGGCGTTGAGGACGGTCGTGGTCCAGTCGGGGCTGGATTGGTAGGCATTTTCGGAAGCCGCCGAACGCTGGCTGCGGTCGTAGTCGTCGGCATCGAGACCGGAGCTCATAGTCAGCAGGCTGGCCAGGTCGATTTGTCTTTTAAGGCTATCGCCGGTGCTTTGCAGGTTTTCGGGGAGCCAATCGTAGAGGCGGGCTTCGGTATTGGGCACCAATCCCTCGTCGACGCTTACCCCCACAAGGGCCGAGGCAATGCTCTTGGAGGCCGAACGGGTATCGTGGAGCAACGCGCCGTCGTAGCCCTGGAAATGCGCTTCGTACAGCAGTTGGCCCCCCGTAGCGATCAGCACGCTGTGGGTATTGGGAAAGGCGCCCGCCGCCAGGCTATCGGTGAGGCGCGCGAGCTGGGCCGCATCAAAGCCCGCCGCGTTGGGGTCGATTGTGGTCCACTCCTCGTTGGGCAGCTCCGGAGCGGCGGGTAGCCCTCCCAGTTGCCACTCCTCTTCCGTCCGATGGAGGGAGACCCGGGTCAAATGCCGTCCCGCCAGCTGTAGATCGAGTACCATCTGGTCGGTCTCCAGCGTCGCTTGGAACTGTAGGCCCGTTTTAAAATCCATAAAGCGCAATTGGGGCCCTTCTTTTTGAAAATTGGTACACCAAGTTCCGGTAAAGCGTTGATCGCCCCAAAAGGGGTAGGCTTCGTAGCGGTCGCCCGCCCCATTTTCCACGCTCAGGTAGAGCCGGGGATTGGCCAGCCGTTCGAGCATCAGGAGCCGCCACTGGCCCCGATACTGCCCCGGCGCTGTCGGACGCAGCTGGAGGTGGTACTGTAGGATGCCCGACTGCATAAAGCCACTGATGGATTGGCCATCGGCGGATAGTCGGCCGCTAAAGCGAAGCCCCTCGGCGAGGACGACTTCGAAGGGGCCGGCGCTCGGAGCGGCGAAAGTGTGGCGCAGCAGTTCGTTGCGATTGCTGATGAGGAGTTGGGAGCTTGCGGAGGGAAAGTCACGGAGTTCGACGCGTAGGTTAAAAGCCTGGGGGTCGTCGAAATGACCCGTCCAGGAGGCGGTGTAGTCGCTCATGTCCTGAGCGGCGAGGCCGGTGGTCAAGCATAGGGCAGTCAGGGTAGCGAGGCGGCCAATAAAGCGGTACAGTTGCATGGATTTAGAATTGGTTTTTGCAAAGATGCGGTGCGCTAATGGGGAAAAATTGTATAAAATTAACGTCGGCTGACCTGTTGTCGAAATTGGGAGGGGGTTTGTCGGTAAATGCGCTTGAAGGAGGCGATGAAATGGCTTTGATCGTAAAAACCGCAGCGGTAGCCGATCTCGGTGAGGGAAAGCTGGGTAAAGAGGAGCAGTACGGCGCGATTGACCTTTTGGAGGCGGCGGTACTGGCCGAGGGTCATACCCAGGTGTTGGTGAAAGCTCCGGGAGAGGTGAACGGG
>CALCCH010000181.1 GCA_937899855.1 uncultured Saprospirales bacterium
CCCCCCCCCCCCCCCCCCCCCCCCCCCCCCCCCCCCCCCCCCCCCCCCCCCGGCGGAGCCCTTGCGACTTGGGTGCGGTTGAGGGGCTGACCCCATTAGCAGTGGGTGCCCGCGCCCGGTGGGGGCTTTGCTCGCGGGAGAAACTCATGCGTAAGGGTGATTTCCGTCATTGCTTTTCCCCTACAAAACCTGGATTTTTGGTAGCAAATCAAGCATTGTAAAAACCATGAAATACTTTCGCTTATTGATCGCCATTGGCCTGTTTCTTTGGATCGGTTGCGCCCGGGAGGACGAGCAATTGGAATTGCCCGGAAGTACGCCAGTCGAAATCGACTTTACGGGGACTTGGTCGCGCCAATTTGAGGCCGGCCCCGGTAAGGTCCATACGGCTACCTATTTCGTTTACCAGGACTCCATCCGCTACACCCTCACCGGGCCGGTGGGCCAAGCGGATTACGTGATGATTCGCGATGCCTATAGCGCGGCCGATCACCACTTTGTGGGCCACCGCCCGGATGGACAACACTACCTCGTGCTGGTCAAGGCCATCAGCGAGGAATCGATCACGCTGTACAAGCAAACGGTAGCCGACCTGGAGGAGGGGCTGGCACGGGGTGTACCACCGGATAATACCAACCAAAATCACGGTTGGAATACTTATCAAAAACAATGACGATGAGCCGCTTTTTCCTTTTGCTACTGGTTTTCCTCGGCGCGGCCTGTACCCACCGGAACAGTCCGGAGGAAACCGCTCAGTACCGCGATCAATTTACGGCCGATCCCTTTCCCCACACCGGCACCTACCACTGGACTTTCCAACTCATGGGCAGCCCGCAGGAATCCATCCATACCTTTTACGCCGATAGCATTGGCTACCGGATGACCGGCCAGGTGTACGCCACCGACTACACGATGCAGCGATTGTCGTACGACCAGCAAGCGGCCAAGTGGATTGGGGAGGATGGCGAAGGTGTGGTGTACGTACTTTTCTTCAAGGAAAAAACCGACAGCAGCCTCACGATTTACAAGCACAAGTGCAAAAGCGGCGGCTTGGCCGAGGCCCTGGCCTTTGCCCGGCCCCGGGCCGACGAAACCGCCGATCACGGTTGGAACGTGTACAGTCGGGAGGGCTACACCCGGGAAGACCAACTGCCCCTGGTCGGTAATTTTTCGAATGCCCACCGTCGTTTGCAACTCAGCGATTCGCTGGTGCGCCTCGGGGAGCGGCAGTACGAAAAGATGAGTTTTCACGCCGGGGAGCGCCGCTGGGTGGGACAGGACGCCGGTGAATACCTCCAGGTTTTTTTCGAACGGCTCGATCCTCCCGACTCGCTGCGGGTAGCCGTTCAGACCTCGGCGGATTTGATGGCCCTTTACCAAACCAAATACCAAGCGATTGAAAACTGGGAACGCTATGGAAGAGACTAAGCCCGACATTCAGACCGAGGCGGACGTTGAGCGAATGGTGTGCGCCTTTTACGCCCAGGTGCGCGTCGACGCGGAGCTGGGACCCATCTTCGAGGAGGTGGCGAAGGTCGACTGGGAGCAGCACTTGCCCCGGATGTACGGGTTTTGGAAAAAATTGATCCTCGGCGAGGCCAGCTATCGGGGCAATCCCTTTGCCGTTCACGTCCCCCTGCCCATCGACGGGCGCCACTTTGAGCGCTGGCTGGCCCTTTTTGAGCAAAGCATCGACGAATCTTTTGCGGGACCGGTGGCCGAGCACACCAAACTCCGGGCCCGTTCCATCGCCCACATTTTCCAATCCAAGCTGGCTTTTATACACCCCACCCGTAAGGATTAGCCGCCGTGGCTCCGTACCTTAGTCCGAATTTATCGTTTTTTGCGCCGTCGGGGCGATGCCTTGGCCCGGGGATTGAAGGCCAGACACTGCTCGACCCAGAAGGCCAAGTCGCGGTCGAGGTCAAAGGCCTCCTCGGTTAGGAATAAGTAGCCCTTCATCGGTCGGCCCTGGCCAGTTTGCAGCGGTTGGACCCCTTCCCGCTGGCAGAGGGCTTCGATGTCTTCCGGGGCGACGCGGGCCATGATGCCGCCGCGGTAGGTGCCGATACAAAGTTTGCCATCGACCATAAAGCCGTGACCACCGAATAGGCGCTTTTCTTCCAGTGGTAATTGTTTGGGGGTGAGAAGGTCGCGAATGCGATCGGCGGTGATGGTACTAGCGGGCATTGGATCAATGATTTAGGGATAAGGTACAAATTTTGTTTAAAAATGGGGATATTGTGCCCCATCGTTCACCAAGCATCCGTAAGGCCATGAATACTTTTGCTCAAGCTACTGCATTACTCGACCGTGCTGGTTTTCGCGTCACCCACCGGGACTTGGAACGTCCCTGGGGTGGATTCTTCGTCATCGACGAGGAGCAGGCGGAAGCTTTTATCCAGCATTTTTTTCCCGAGCAGGACCGGACGGTCTTGTTGGAGGGGGGGCGTTTGAGTCCCAAGCTTTTGGTGGTGGCGCCCAACAAGCGGCTGTCCTGGCAGTACCACCACCGGCGGGCGGAGTTGTGGAAGGTCCTGGATCGTTCGGTGGGGGTGGTGCGCAGTGCGACGGACGAGCCGGGGGAATTGGTGCGGCACGCGGTGGGGGAGACCATCGTTCTGGCGCGTGGCGAGCGGCACCGGTTGGTGGGGATGGAGGAGTGGGGGATGGTTGCCGAGATTTGGCGGCACAGCGACTCTGAGCATCCCTCGGATGAGGACGACATCGTGCGCTTGCAGGATGATTTTGGGCGGAAGACGCCGGTGAAAAAGGACGAGGGTAATTATGAATAAATGTGGGGCTTGTTCTCAAGGCATCTGGGAAGGCAATACGCGTCTTCTGAGTAAAACAACGGCCAAGCGGTCAGCGGAGCGCTTGGGGAAAAGGAAGATTTGGACATCCCTTATCTTTGGATACTGTCGAACTCCTTTCCAGGCTTCGAAATGATGGAGCGTTGGCCGGCTCAAGTGCCCCATTACGGATACGTTGTACGCGCCAACGGCTGGGTACTGGTTTAAAAAGACTATTTACTTCCCTTCCCGCAAAATCCCCCACACCAACTCCCGCGTCAGCGCCCGGCCCGCCGCCACCCGCTTCACCTCCACAAAATCGTAGCGCCACGTACAGCCCTCCCGCCAACGACTACAACCGTAAGCCGTCTTGCCCTTCAATATCTGACCTTCCCCGCACCGTGGGCAGGGCAGGCGATCGGGGACCGCCGCCGGCTGGGTCACTGGGGCCGCCGCTGGCTTTACACCGGGCTTTTCCTCGAAATGTAACTCGTAATTCGGATCAAAGCGCAGCTTTCCCGTTTTACGTACCCCCTCAATCACAAAACCTTTCAGCTGTACCGTCGCGCCCTTCGCCAGCAGCCGGGCCAACAGCATTTCCGATAGCTTTTTACCCAGGTGCTGAAAGGGTAAACGGAATTGACAGCCCTCCCGCCAGCGACTGCAACCGTAAGCCGTCGAGCCTTTGAGGAGTTGGCCCCGGCGGCATTTGGGGCAGTCCGTACCACTCAGGTCCGTCGTGCTACCCTGGGTACCGACCGTGCGTTTGGCCTTTCCCTGGGTTGGGGCGGTCGAGGCTTGTTGCGGCTGCTTGCGGCGGCTGGTCGTCTTGGCGCTGGTCTTGCGCTGGCCGCGTCGTTGGGGGCGGGTTGCTGTTTGGTTCGCGCGGATGGGCGCGGCGGCGGGTGCCAGCCGGACCTCGGTCACCAGGTCCGTGACCATCTGCTTCATGTTTTGGACAAAGGTCGTCGCTTGAAAAGTGCCGCCTTCGATCTCGCGCAGTTGTTTTTCCCAGCGGCCGGTCAACTCGGCGGATTTGAGCAGTTCGTTTTGAATCGTATCGATCAGCTGGGTACCTACCTCGGTGGGCAACAGCCGTTGCTTTTCGCGTCGGATGTAGCGCCGTCGAAACAGGGTCTCGATGATGCTCGCCCGGGTGGAGGGGCCCCGGGGGGCCCCCGTGCGCCACCCTGTATGGTTGGTTGTTTTTTTCCCCCCGCTTTCTGGTCTTTTTTATCCCGGTACGGGGTGCCCTTTTGGGGGTTGGTTTGGGGAGAACGATGCGCCAGCCCGGTTCTAGGATTTCCTTACCCGTCGCCTTAAAACGGATACCGGCCACCTCGCCGATCACCGTGGTATTGGCCACGAGGCAATCGGGATAAAAAGCGGCGATAAACTGGCGCGCGATGGCGTCGTACACTTTCTGCTCCCGGTCGGCCAGCGACTGCTCGTAGCCCGTCGGGATAATCGCGTGGTGATCGGTCACTTTTTTGTCGTTAAAGACCTTGCTGGATTTGCGGATTTTTTTGCCCAGTAGGGATTGGGTCAGGCTTTGGTACTGCTGCATTTTGCCGAGGATACCCGCAATCTTGGGGTAGAGGTCGTTGGGCAAATAGGTCGTGTCGACGCGGGGGTAAGTCACGACCTTTCTTTCGTAGAGCTTTTGGACCAGTTGGAGGGTCTGATCGGCGGAGAAGCCAAAGCGTTTGTTGCAGTGGACCTGAAGACTGGTCAGGTCAAAAAGTCGTGGCGGATATTCCCGCCCCTTTTTCTTGTCAAACGAGACGACGACGAATTCCTCGTCCCGGACCTTTTCCAAGACTTGCTCGCCTTCCGTTTTTTTGGTAAAACGGCCTTTTTCGTAATGGAAATCCACCTCGCGGTAGAGGGTGTGCAACTCCCAGTAGGGCTCGGGTACAAAGCTATCGATGGCTTTTTGCCGCTCCACCAGCATGGCCAGGGTGGGGGTCTGGACGCGCCCGATGGAAAGCACCTGTTTGAAACCGCCGTACTTGAGGGTATACAGGCGGGTGGCGTTCATACCCAGCAACCAGTCGCCGATGGCACGGGAGCTGCCCGCGTGGAATAGGCGGTCGTAATCCGCGGCCGGTCGGAGTTGGCGGAAGCCCTCCCGGATGGCCTCCGGGGTCAAGGAAGAAATCCAAAGGCGTTGAACCGGCCCGCGATAACGCGCTTCCTGAAGGACCCAGCGTTGGATCAATTCGCCTTCCTGCCCGGCATCACCACAGTTGATGACCACGGTCGCTCCGCGGAAAAGCCCTTTGACGATCTTGAATTGTTTTTTGACACCCTTGTCCTTTTTGAGTTTGGTTTCGAATTTTTCGGGTAAAATGGGAAGGGTATTGACGTCCCAGCGCTTCCACTCGGCTTGGTAGTCATCGGGCGTTTTGAGTTCGCAAAAGTGGCCAAAGGTCCAGGTCACTTGGTAGCCATTGCCTTCGAAATAACCGTCTTTTTTGGTCTTAGCCCCCAGGATGTAGGCAATTTCCCGTGCGACGGATGGTTTTTCGGCAATGCAAACTTTCATGTAACGAGCCACTTTTCGATTTGCTCCGCAATTTCGGGAAAGCGACCCGGCGCGGGAACGTGTTTAGAAGCCTTCAAGATATGATATCCCCGAAAATTTTTAAAAAAACGCCGACATTTTTCCAGCGACTGCTCCGTGGGAAAAAAGACATCGTTCTCTACTGCCAGTAGGTAAACGGGGGCTTCTACCGCCGCTAGCTCGGCGGCCGTCGCCATCGGTGGGCGCCGAAAGTCTACCTTGACCCCCAGCAGCATCCGCCGCTGAAAGGCCAGGGTCCACTCGTCCACCTCCGTCACAAAAGCCTTCATAAAGGCCAGCAGTTCGCGTTCCCCCTTGCGCCACATAAAGCGCAACAGCGGCCAGGTAATCTGCCGCCAGGTCGACCAGGCCGAGCCCGCACTAAAACCCGCCGGGACGAGAAAAATGGCCTTGCCAACCCGTTGGGGAGCCCGCGCCAGCAGGCGTTGGAGCAAAAAGGCACCGTAGGAAATGCCGACCACCGCGGGCGCCCGCAGCTCGAGCTGGTCCAGGCAGTCCACCAACCAATCGCCAATGGTCGCCCCGCGTAGTGGCAAGCGCACCGGATCGCTCTTGCCCACCTGACCGAGGGTATCGATGCCGTACAGGCAGTAATGGTCGCCCAAGGGCGCCATGGGCTCCAGGGCCAGCGGTGCCCCGGCATTGATGCCGTGTAGCAATACCAGGGGCGGTCCCTGGGGGTTACCCGCTACGATGACGTGGGTACGACCCGCCGCCGTCTCCAGATAGCGGTCCTCGTACGGCGACAGTCCCGTATCCCGCATTTTTTGTTCGTAGAGGGCCAGTAAAGCGGTCCGATCCTCTTCTGATTGATAGATGGTGGGGTGCATAAGGTATTTTTAAGCTTGGAGATTTGATAGGCAAAATGCTAGCTTTGCTTTCGTAAGATAAGGATATTTTTTAAATTTAGGCCAAATGGACTAAATTAATATGGTAAAAACCAAACTGCAAATCATCGACACCGCTCGCCAATTGTTCAACCAGCGTGGATTGCGCAATACTACCTTGCGTGACGTGGCGGCGGTGCTAGGAAAGAGCTACGGAAACGTGACCTATCACTTTGCCAACAAGGAAGCCCTGCTGGCGGCCTTGTACGAAGGCTACCTGGGAGAGCTTCAGGAGATCGGGACCCGCGTGAGGACGCAGCTGGGGGAGGGCTTGGATCGTTTTCTGGCGGCCCCTTCCTTGACCTTTGAGCTCGCTTGGCG
>CALCCH010000182.1 GCA_937899855.1 uncultured Saprospirales bacterium
GTCAAGAATTTGGATTTGAGATGCAGGATATTAAAAACCGAAGGGACGCGGCCAAAAGGATCAAAAAAATAATGGAACACCGAAAAAACGTCCAACTGAGAGATGACGAGATAAAGGTATATCGGGAGCGAGTAGCAGAGAAAACAAAGAACAAACTAACAATTTCGAGTGGCATCAAAAAAGAAGTCACCGAATTTCTCAGTGAGCGTAAGGCGACGGTAGGAAAGTTACACGTTCCCAATTTGCACCACGTTGCGCTCGGTTACCAGCTTTCTATGTATCAGTTAATGATCAGTTACTTTGGCGAAGGAGGCAATTCCGGTAGCAAAGAGGAGGCACAGTCATTCCTTAATGAATTCAACAAGCAGTATGAAAAGATCAACGCCAACACTCCTAAGGAGCAGCAGGAGCATAACATCAAAGACGAGGATATCGTCGAGCTACAAAGTCTGGCAATGAAATACGTGGACCATACCTGGAAAGAAGCACTCGGCGCTCACCTGGCGGGCTTCGCCATGGGTATTGCCCTCACTAGGGTCGCGAATTTATCGAAAGGCATTAAGAACCCCGAGTTAAAAGAAGCAGCGTTTCCCCTCTCGAGATGGGGAGTAGGTACTGCCACCTTACTGGGGCATTTAGGAGGCATGTATACCATGGAAAAGTTAGGGAAGCAACAAGAGGAGTTGAGCGATGCCCTGATGGGTGGGGTTCCGCTTATCGAAGTCATGCGCCATCAAGCGATTGAAGTCACCGACCGGTATATGCAGAAGAATCAAGAAAATGTCAATGACCTCATTAACGAGCACTAATGACGAAGGTGCTGATACCTACTGGCAACGAAAGGAAATTATCAATAACTAAAATAAAAATTAAACCTTCTAAATAAAAAATCATTAGATCAACCAAACCAAAAAAGAGCCGCTTTCGCGCCGTCCTCAACGGCAAGGGCCACAGCAACGGCAACGGCTCGGCTAACGGTGCCAATGGCAATGGCAGCCTCACCGATGGGAGCACTACGGTGTATACGACCTCCGAATTGTTCGCCCAATTTATGAGCGATACTGGAAAAACACTGAACCAAATCGTCACCGCCGTCCAAAGCGATCCCGCCTACTTTAATAAATCCGATGCCGTCGAAAGCTTGTCCAGCAAGTGGACCCTGACCACCGTCACCTTCGACGAGGCCATCGAGGCCATCTACTCGGCCCAGCTGCGGCTGACCAACATCACCCTCAACCCCAATTTCTCGGGCCTGGGCGACTTTGATAAAGATTCGGACACCCTGTATAAGCTCGTCTTTTCCCTCCTCCAGCCCGACACCGGCGATGGAGCGGCCAATCCCACCGGTGCCAGCGTCGCCTCCTCCTTCGACGTCACCCGCTACGTCGCCAGCGAGTTCGTAGATTTTTACTACGCCCTCTTCGCCATCTCGGGCGACACGGAAGATACCCAAGCCGAGGAGCGCGCCAGCACCTTTTACAACAGCGCCGCCAATATCCGCAGCGCCGTGATGTACACCTACTTTGGCGTTCAAGCCAGCAGTGGCGATAATATCCGCCAAGTCCCCTGGAACAACCTCGGCGACAAGTCCTCCGCCAACTACGATGGACTGCCCAATTTCGAGGGCTTGTTCGGGGAGGAAAACTTTATCTCCGTCGACGAATTCGAAAGCGTCCTCTCCCCCGCCGCCTACCTGGTCGACCTGGAAAAAGCCCGGCAGGAAAACATCAGCAAGGTGGATAGCAGCGTAGACAATACCGACCTGAGTACCCGCCGCCCCGACATCTACGACGTCATCCTGACGGCGGACAATACGACCACCGAAGTCCCCAAGATCAACCTGGTGATCAAGGCACTGGAAGACCAATTGGGAAACCTTCCCATCGATCCCATCAAGGATCCGGTGAACGACCTATCGGAGGCTACGGTCGCCTACCCCTTTGCGGCGCCCTTTAACTACAACCACCAACAAATCTTCCGGGCCCTCGAACTGCTCCAGACCGACCTGGCCACCCTGGTCGTCAAAGCCAGCAATCCCAGTAGCCCCACCGTACCGACCTGGCAAAACTGGGACATGTCGACCAATATGTACTTGGAAATCCTCAAAACCTTCAGCAGCGATATGACGGAGCTCGGACCGCGCTTTGGGCTCGAACCGACCGCTTCCCTCTCCGCCATCACGCCCCTGCTCTTTCAGGTCAAGGCGGGAATCGATGCGGAAGACCTAGCGGACGTGGTGTACGGCGATCTGAGCGATGGGGAAATCAGAAATTCCCTCGACGGTAGCCTCTACCCCAACCAGGGACTGGATGCCGACAACCTCAGCATCAGCTATGACGATAGCTCGAAAAGCTACCTCTTTGAAAACGCTAGCGTGACCAATTTGGACCGGGCCAACCGGATGGTCCGCCTGGCCCAACTGACCGGGCTGAGCTACGCGGAACTCAACTGGCTACTGACCAGCCTCTTCGCCGTCCGCCCCTCCACCACTAGCACCACCAAAAAGCGCAGAAAGAAAAGTACCGCCGACGATACCACTGACCTTTTGACCCTCGACAGTACCTACGAGTACCTGGCCGGAGTCCAAGCCGTACAGGCGCAGTACAAGCTCTCCATCAACGCCGCTGCCGCCCTGATCGGACAGCTCAAGTACCAGGGGGAAGAGAATGGGACGCCCCTGTTGTTCAGCCTCTTTGGATCGTCGGTACCCGATCAGAATAAATGGGACAGTACCGCCACCACGGGTACCGATGCCCAGACCAGCAGCACCATCGCCAAGGCCCTGGGTCTGAGCGCGGCGGACCTGCAAAGCTTGGTCGCTTATATGGTCGGATCCTACGGTCAAAAGGTGACGCAGATCGATCTGTCCGCCCAAAATAGCATCTTCCTCTCGGGCCTGTACCGCGCCGCCCTGTACTGCCAGTTGCGCAGCATCAGCGTTGACAATTTGCTCTACCTCCTCCAGGCCCTGGACAATGACTTCCTCGCCCTGCCCACCGACCTGAGCGTGGTCTGGGCCGACTTCCAAGCCCTAGAAAGCTTTGTCGACCAACTGTCGGAGGCCGGAATCTCGGTCGATACCTTCCAGGAAATGTCGACGGCTACAAAGGATACCTCCAATCCGCTCCTACCGGCCAGCAGTACCGTCACGAGCGCCGCGCAGGCCCTGGTGGCCCAGATGACCAGCGACGTGATGCTCACCCGAGACAACTTCATTACCGTAATGGTTGTTCAAGTCCCCGCCTACACCAGCGATCAATACGGCACGACTTACGATACCCTACAGTCCAAACAGTACTTCGACTCCAACGTCGATAGCGAAACGGGTACCAATTTGGGTATCGTGCTCAAGGCTCCGGTCAGCAGTACCGATATGGCGGCGATCGTCAAGCCACTCTCGGGGGACGCGGCGGATCAGGCCCAGTTTGAGGCGGCGATCAATCAGACGCTACTGAGCTATCAGGAAAAGCAGATGGCCATTAGCCAGAGTGTTTTCCAAAACACCTTTTCGCTCAATTCCGAGCAAGCCGCGACGGTGGCCGATTGGTACCAATTGTATCCCAATAGCACCTCGCCCGAGGATGCCAATGTACTCTACGCATTCCAGCGCTTGAGCATTGATGAGCAAACCCTCTACTACGCGGCGATGCAGCGTTTTGCCAATCTGATCAACGCTTACGATTTGTCGCAGGCGGAGATCAACTTTATCCTGGCCAAGCATAGTGCCCTAAGTGTAGCGGATGACTATGACGACTTTGCCATCGACGCGGCGGCACTGCAAAACATCGGCCAAATCCACACCTTGATCCAGCAGTACTCCGATCCCGACAATTTGATGCTGGCCGCGCTGGTCCCCAGTGCCAAAACCTCGATCAGTGACTTAGTCAAGGCTACCCATTGGGACAGCACGACCCTGACCAATATCTTGACCAATTGGGGCAATAAGGTGAACAGCGGCGTGGTCACCCTCACGGACCCGGTAACGGTACTGACGGGTGTCAACAACTTGCTCCAGTACGGCCAGCAGGTGGGCTTGGACCCCGTGTGGATGCAGGGTTTTAATGCGCAGTTTACGACCGTGGTGGACGATGTCACCTCGGGGGTCAACAACGAGGCCTTGGAACTTTTGGCCAACCAGACCACGGATGCCGTGTACGCCCTCAACGGCAGTGCCTCGGCGGAAGGGATTGACAACAGTTTGATTTTTCCCCTCACCTCGGCCTACCGCGACCTGCTGATCAGCGCCCTGCTCAACGGCAACGCCAATTCCAAGAAGGAAGTATTGGAAGCCATTCAGGATACCAACTCCCTGTCGGAATACTTGCTGACCGACGTGGAGGTGACCAGCAAGTTTACCACCTCCGCGGTCAAGGATGCCATCGGGGTATTCCAGACCTTTTTCTACCGGGTGATCATGCACCTGGAATCCAATTTTACCATCGACCCGGACTTTGTCGCCACGGAGTGGCCCTACTTCCGGACCTACCGCCTGTGGGAGGCCAACCGGGAGATTTTCGTCAACCCCGAGAACTACGTCCGGCCCGACCTCAAGCCCAAGTCCAGTTCGATCTACCAGGATTTTATCAGTACCCTCAAGCAGGGTAAGATCAATGCGGAAAACATCGAACAAGCCTTTTCGAACTACCTGCAAAGCTTTACCGAAGTATCCGGTCTGAGCATCGTCAGCAGCAGTTGTTCGACGATCAGCAATCAACAATGTACCATTTCCTTTATTGGTTATTCGGTGGCTACCAGCAATTTCTTTTACCGGACGCTCGACTGTGCGTTCATCGACGGGGCCTACACCCCCACCGGCTGGTCGACCTGGAAGAAGATCGACGTGGCCATTGCCGCCAGCCGGGTTCAACTGGCTCGGATCGACGACCGCTTGCTGATCCTGTGGTTTGAGGTACAATCTTCGGACGTCAGCGAATCGCCGACTAACAATTCCGATGGCTACGTCAAAGGCTACGAGATCAAGGTCAATTATTCCTACCTCCAGGTATCGGGCAATTGGACCAACGCGCGGACCATCATGAACCTACCGGTGAGCAACGACCAGTCCCAGAACGTCTACAACGACAAGACCAGCTTTGTCCAGAGTCTACTCAATCAGGCCCAACTCAGCATCACGCCCAATGCCAAGGACTTGGTGATTGGCTTGACTTACGCTGGCTACGCTTACAATAATACCATTGAGATCGAGACCTCTGGGGTGAGCGCTACCTTTCCCAATAAGTACGTGGGCAATGCCATCCAGGCCGAGGTCACGCTTTATTCCGATCTGAGCATTGGCAATCTACAGTTGAGTTCGGACGGAGCACAGAGTACCTTTACCGCCACTTACCTGGGCACCACGGCGGACTTGGCCATTCCTACACCACTGGACAAGACGACTACACCAGTAGCCTATCAAATGGCCCGCCACTATAACAGTTCGGGTATCGTAACCGCTTTGTCGGGGCTAGGAGATTTTCACCAGGCAGACAGTAGCCAACTCCTGATCAATGGGAAGCAAAACCCGGTATACCAAGTATCGGGCGCCACCGAGGAGGCGATGCTTTTCAACTGGGGGGACCCCAGTTACGCACCGGGCTACAATGCCTCTACCAAGGCAAGCACGGGAACCTTCGCCAATGCACTCGTCAAGCCCATCGAGATGGCTTACTGGTTTAGGATTGATAATTTTACGAGTGCGGAGACGACCGAAGGACTCGGTGGAACGGAAAAGCGGATCACCCTCTCCTTTGTGGGTCAAACGAGTGATACTACTACTCCCGTGCTGTACTGGCAGCTCGTCCAGACGACTTCGGCCACGGCGGTCAGCTACGCCTTGATCTTGTACGCCCAAAGTAAACAGGCCTATTTGACGATTGACTTAGAAGATTTCCAGGTCGGCCAATGGTATTACGTTTCCCAATCCGCAGGCGTCAGCTTTTCCGGTGATGATAAAAGTTTGGTTTTGTACTCCGCCAGTGCTGGCAAATTGCGGATCGACAATAATGGCCAGTGCTACCTGCAAGAATTAGGGTACCGAAAGCATAGCATTGAGTACACTGTTAAGGATAACTTTGCGCTCAATAACCAAATGATCATGGGCATTAATGTGACGTCGGATAAAACGTGGATAGGTAACAATGCCGATGCCCTGGGGCCCCACGATGCTGCTTTGAGAATAAAGTTTCAGAACATCCAAGTCAACAACCTCAAAACGGCGGTCACCTTCCCCGGAATGCCCATCCAAAAGCTACCCAACCCAACGGGGAGCCAATCGAGCCTCGCCGCACGACAGGGACTACTGGGGGCGAGTGATGGTTTGGGTAGTATCTCCAAAAACTACCTGATTGAGTGGAAGGGAACCGATGCGGATAAAGACAGTAACTCGCTCAACTACACCACCGCCTATCAGTTCGCCAACGCCAAAAACTACAGCCCGGGAATTTCCAGTCTCCACTCTAACCCCACCGACGGACCCGCCATCAGCGGGGTCAACAATCCTTACTACCGCCTGTGCCAGTCCGGCACCTACAGTACCAACCGACAGCATTGTATCCGGGTATACACCGGCCAACTGGCCGATCTCAATAGCCCGTCCAGCAATTACCTACAAGTCGCTTTTTGGTTTAGGGTCATCAATACCAACAATCAGAAGAATGTGGTCTTATTCTTTAGCCCCGCTTACGACCAAAAATCATTTGGTAACGCCTTTATACTCAATACCAACGAGGCGGATGATTCCCAAGCCGTACAGAACATCTAAGCCAATTACGTCGGTAGTGGAAATGACAACAATAA
>CALCCH010000183.1 GCA_937899855.1 uncultured Saprospirales bacterium
GGTCCAAGAGGAGCTACTCGTCGTTTTTATCTTTAGCCTGATCCTAGGTGGTATTCTGGGCGAATTGGTAAGCATCAAGGGCATGCTCGATACCTGTGAGGTGTGGATGCGGGAAAATTTTGCCCTCCAACACCCTCGCTTCGCCGATGGCTTTATCTACGCTTTTATCCTCTTCGGTGCCAGCCCCATCACCATCGTAGGAGCCATCGAAGAGGGCATCAATGGAAAGCGCGAATTGCTGTTGATCAAGTCCTATCTCGACGGAGTTACGGCCATCGCCATTGCCTCGGCCTACGATATTGGAATCATCGTGACGGTCATCCCACTCCTATTTATCCAGGGCGGTTTTACCCTCCTCGGTAGCAAAGCCAAATCTTGGTTTACCAAAAATATGCTGACCCAAATCAGTGCGGTAGGTGGCGTATTGCTGATCGCACTTTCCCTCAAGATCTTGCTCAATGCAGACATCCGGGTGGCCAACCTGCTGCCCGCCCTACTCGTCGTCGTACTGCTCACCGGGGCCGTTCAACGCCTGGGTTGGAAGGGTTAGGTGGCGGCTCCTCTTTTTTCATCCATACGTCCATCTGGGGGAAGGGAATGGTAATGTCATTTTCCCGAAAGGCTTGGTCGATTCCCATCCGCAGCTCGCTCTTGACGTCCTCGATGATGAGGAGGTTGCGCGACCAAAAGAGCAGGCTAAAATCGAGGGAGGAGGCACCAAAATCGACCATGCGTACCTGGGGGGCGGGAAATTCCAACACCTGGGGATAGGCCCGGGCTACCTCCAGTAGCAACTGCTTCACCAACTTTGTATCCGAACCGTAGGCCACCCCCACCGCTACGTGAAAACGCGCCTTTTCGTCGACGTGGCTCCAGTTGATGACCTTGTCAATCGTCAATTTGGAATTGGGAACAATCACCGAAATGTTGTCCAGCGATTCGACGATCGAGGTGCGCAGCCCAATCTTTCGCACCGTCCCTACCGAACCATTCAGCTCGATCACATCTCCCACCTCCACCGTCCGTTCCGACAACAGAATCACCCCCGAAATCAAATCGTTAAAAGTTTGTTGCAAACCCAGACCGACCCTCACCAAAAGCGCAGCAGCTCCACCCCAAATGACGGTCATCTGAATCCCCAGGCTATCCAGCGCCATGACGATGGCCAGTACGTAGATGATGTATTTGAGGAGTTGGTTGATGGCGTACTGCGAACCGAGGTTGATCTGCTTGTTGCGAAAGTAACGAATGAGGATCACCTGGGTCAGGATCCAAGCCAGCAGTTGAGCGAGCAGAAAGATAAAGATCGCCCAACAGAGGTTGGAAAGGTGAAAGTGGTATTGCTGGTAGGAAAACAACTGGATGTCCAGTTGGGGAAAACCCTGTAAGATGGTCAAAAAGGCAAAGGTATAAACGGCGTATCGCACCAGCCGGCTCGCAGTTTTCCTGTCCTTTTCTCCGATCTTCGGCAATTCCGTTTTGCCCCGCTCGCCCCGCGAGCGCCGGTAGTTGTAAATGACGGCCTTGGCTGCCAACCAATCCCCAAAACGGGCCAGTTGAATGACCAGCGCGACCTGCAAGAGGTGCACCAGACGCAGGTGCCAGTGCTCGGTATCCAACAGGGCGTAATTCAGACCAAACAACTCCACTATTCCCAACAGGGCCAGCAGCCCGATCACTGAGGCTACGACAATTTTAATGCCCCGCCGGTTTGGGGTCACTACCGTTTCTCGCTCGAAATAACGCGGCAAGAAATAGGAAGTCACCAACGAATTGAAGACAATAGCCACCACCACGATGATCAGCACGGTGATGAGGTCGCCCCAGCTAAAAGCGCGACTGCCGATTTGTAGGGAAATTTGATTCCAAAAATTACTCAGGCTGTCCATCGGTCTTTTTTGAGGGAAGGGGGAGTGAAGATTAGCCGCCCCTTCGTTTGGCATTGGTTTATAATCGTTAAATTTACAAATATTAAACCTATTCCCACTATGATCCTGACCGGCCAGCTCGTCGATATTCACCAGCGGAGCATCTACCCCGCCGAACTGCGGATCGCCGCGGGTAAAATTGCCAGTATCAAAGCGCTGGACCAAGCCCCCGATCGCTACCTGCTCCCCGGCTTTGTCGACGCCCACGTCCACATCGAAAGTTCGATGCTCGTTCCCTCGGAATTTGCGCGGCTCGCCGTCGTTCACGGCACGGTAGCCTCGGTATCCGACCCCCACGAGATCGCCAACGTCCTGGGGATTCCCGGGGTGGAATACATGATTGATAATGGTCGGCAGGTCCCCTTCAAATTCAACTTTGGAGCCCCCTCCTGCGTACCCGCCACCACTTTCGAAACCGCCGGCGCCACCATCGATGCGGCGGGGGTGGCGCAGCTCCTGGCCCGTCCCGACATCCGCTACCTCTCCGAGATGATGAATTACCCCGGCGTGCTCCACCAAGATCCCGAGGTGTGGGCCAAAATTCGGGCCGCACAAGCCCTCGGCAAGCCCATCGACGGTCACGCACCGGGGCTACGGGGGGCAGATGCCCAGCAGTACATCGCCGCCGGCATCCATACCGATCACGAGTGCACCAGCTACGCAGAGGCCCTGGAAAAAATACAATTGGGAATGAAAATTCTCATCCGGGAGGGGAGTGCCGCTAAAAATTTTGCCGCTCTCATTCCCCTCCTCTCCCAATACCCGGATCACGTCATGTTCTGTTCGGACGACAAACATCCCGACGACCTGATCGTCGGCCACATCAACCAGCTCGTCGTTCGAGCCCTGCGCTCGGGAGCGGCCCTATTCGATGTACTCCAAGCTGCCTGCCTCAACCCCGTTGAGCATTACCAGCTCCCGGTGGGCCTACTCCGCCCCGGTGATCCCGCCGATTTGATTTGCTGTCGCGACCTGGAGCATTTCGAAATCCTGGCTACCTATATCGATGGGGAGTTGGTGGCCGAAGACGGCCAGAGTCGAATCAAACGCGTAACGGTGGAGGTCGTCAATCACTTCCGTAGCGATCACAAAAATCCAGCGGATTTTGACATTCCGGCGCGGGGCACCCAAATTCGTAGCATCGTGGCCGTGGATGGCGAAATCGTCACGCAAAGCGCCGTCGTAGCGGCTGCCGTTCGCGAGGGCCGGATCGTCGCTGACCCAAGTCGGGATCTGCTGCAGTTGGCCCTGGTTAACCGCTACGCCGAGGCAGCACCGGCCTTGGCCATGATCCAGGGTTTTGGTTTACGCGAGGGCGCGCTGGCTTCCTGCGTCGGTCACGATTCGCACAACATCATCGCCGTTGGCTGTGATGCCGAGTCGATCTGTCGGGCCGTCAATCTGGTTATTGACCAACGGGGCGGGATTACCGCGGTGAGTCCCAACCGCGAGTGGGTCTTGCCCCTACCCGTGGCGGGCATCATGAGTGCCGACGATGGCTACACCGTGGCTCGCCAGTACGCCGGCATCGACCAGTTTGCGAAGACCGAATTGGGGAGCAGCCTCCAAGCTCCCTTTATGACCCTTTCCTTTATGGCCCTTTTGGTGATTCCCAGCCTCAAACTCAGCGACCGGGGACTGTTCGATGGCCAAGGCTTTGGCTTTACCGATTTGTTTGTGGAATAGGGAAAATGAGGGAGGAAAACTATCATGGAAAAGAACGCAGTCGACCAGATTTAAAACGGATTTGAGGACTTGATGGTATTTCGCCCAGTGGGCGGGACCCGCCCTCAAGGTGCGGCCATTCACCGTCCCCCTTTGCGCAAACTGTACTAAGGCACAGCTCCGCTACCCAGACCCGGAATTCCTCACTCCGGTCGGTTTGAATACCAAAGAACTTCCACGATCTAGAATCAGAAATTCCGGTACATGGACGCTTTTACTCAAAAATTCCATAAATATTTTTTGAGTAAAGTCGAAAAAGCTACGCTAAGTCACTGATAATGAGGAAGAAAAAATTTCAAAAAAAGTTAGTCCTCGGTTCAAAAAATTTCGAGCTTCCACGCCATTTACCCCCTGTGATTGATAATGGCCATCCGCTTGGCATAAGAATGATTGGTACTCAAAAATCATTTCGGTAGCGTACCTACGTTACATTCCCCACAGTTGGCACTAAAAATGCCACTATTTGTGACAGTGCCCTCCCTCAAATGCTCAAGAAACACCCATGAATTCGACACTCAACCTCGCGGTGATCCTTTGGATCATTTCGCTACCCGGCGTCGCTGCCCAGTACCTCTCCGAGCTGGAACGATTGCCCGAAGCCATTAATACATCGCACTACGACGAAATCCGGCCGGTGCTCCGTCCCGACGGGAAACAACTTTTTTTCACCCGGGAAGCCTACCCACTGTTCGAAACTACCCTGGTGGAAGCGGGTGAAAACCTTGCCCAAACGCTCGATCGCGAAGCCTACCTTCACAAACTCGGCGAGATCTATTCCTCCCTTTCGGGACAGCCCGTTGACACTCCCGTCGGCAGCAGCTACAATCAGGACATTTGGGTAGCGGAACATCGCGATGGCCGCTTCGAACGCGTCAGTCATCCCGGCTATCCTTTGAATAATGCTTTTCCCAACAGCCTCTGCGCCTTCAACGGTAGTGACCAAACCGCCATCGTCATCAACCAGTTCCCAGCGTCGGGCGGAATCCTGCCCGGTTTTTCGCAAATCCCCCAACACTCCGATCGGAGCTGGGGGCCACCCACGGCCATTGCCATCGAGGGCTTTTCGAGCGAGCGGCCCGACGTCAACCTGACGATGAGTGAAGATGGGGAAGTCTTGCTGCTTTCCCAGCAGGGGCGGGATGCTTACGGACGGAGCAATGACCTTTACGTCTGTTTTCGCCTGGGCGATCAGGGTTGGAGCCAGCCCCGACACCTCGGCCCCGCCATCAATTCGGTGTACCACGAAACGGCTCCCTTTTTGTCGGCCGATAAGAAGGTACTCTTTTTTGCTTCCAATCGCCGAGGGGGGGCGGGCGGTAGTGACCTGTATTTTGTCCAACGGCTCGACGATACCTGGACCCGCTGGACCGCCCCCCGTCGTTTTCGAGCGGGGAGGGATTCGGGAGGCGGCGGGGGGCGGCCCTGATATGAGAGAGGAGGTGGCTAGCAGAACAGTAGGTGAGGACGGCAGGGGGCGCGCGAGG
>CALCCH010000184.1 GCA_937899855.1 uncultured Saprospirales bacterium
ACTTAGCCTTCGGGACCAGCCCCGCTAGCGCGATCCTCACCCCCGTGATGCCCACCATGATGCCCCCCTTTTTATAGACCTGGTAGGGGGTGGTCTGTCCATTCATCACCGTATCCGAAAAGTCGTAATTGGCATTGATCAGCGGGAATTGGGTGTGGGGCAATTGCCGGTGCAAGCCTTCCAGCCCCGCATCAAAATCGTGGTTGCCGATCGTCGCCGCATCGTAGCCCATCTCACTCATCAGCTTCATTTCCAACTCTCCCCCGAAGAAATTAAAGTAAGGCGTTCCCTGAAAAATATCGCCCGCATCCAAGAGCAATACCTGCTCCGCCTCCGCCCGGATTTGCTTGATCAGGGCCGCCCGCCGGGCGGCGCCCCCCATCCCCTGATGACGACCGCCATCCATCGGAAAGGGTTCCATCCGGCTGTGCACATCGTTCGTGTGTAATATGGTGAGTTGTTGGATTTCCCCCCGGGCCGCCAGGGCTTCCCAGGGCCAGGCACTCGCCCCCAGCAGGAGGGTGCCCGTACCAAATTTTCGTACGAAGGCTCTTCTATTCATGATTTTGATTTACCGTATCTTGTTAGCTAAGGCGTCCCATTGGCCTCCCGGGGCAGTCCTCACTCCGATACCCGTCCCTCCAGCTCCGCCGTAATTTTCCGCCCCGCTGCCGTCTCTGCCTCCACAAAGCGCAGCAAAGCATCTCGGTACATCTCCCCCAGTTCGGTGCGGGGTTGGTCCTCAAAAAAGCGGCACTTATCCCCACCGTTGGCCACAAAATCGGTCATGCCAATCCGGTAGATTTTCTTGAGCGTCAGCGGCAAGCCATTGATGCGAACGTCTGCCGCCTTGCCCATCTCGATCCGGTAGCGGACCGTGTGGCTGATGGGCCAGCCTCCGTAAGCCGCCATCCGTTCAAAAAGCTGGTAAACCACCGAGCCGTTGGCTTCGAGAACGACCAGCTTGTTGTCGAAGGGCATGAGCTCGTAAATCTTGGAGCGCCGCAGGGGCCCCGCTGGCAACTGCGGGATCCGCAGCCCGCCGTAGTTGACGATCGCAAAATCGATGGGTTTACCGGAGAGACGTTCACAGCTCTGGTGCATGGCGTCGGCCGCCCAATTGCCCAGGCTGGACTCGGGCTGGGCCTTGCTCAGGGGCTGATCGACTTCGCCGAGGACGACGTTCATCTCGGCTTCGAGTTGCGATTTGTAGGGGGCAATCAAGTCCGCGATCTCGGGATCTTCGGCTAGGGTATCGACGGTGGCGATGGGGTAGGACTGTACCTCCACTTGCTGGGGCTGCCAGTTGCGTTGACAGGCCGTACCGTAAAGTAGGAGTAACGTGCCCCAAAGGAGGCCCTGCTTGCTCATAAGCGCTAGGTGGTGTAAGGCGTCTACATCAGCAGTCCCGCCTCTTTCTTGATGGCCGAAAGGGCCTTGTCGAGGGGCAGCGCGTTGCGTTCTTCGACAAACTGAAAGAGGGCCTGACTAAAGCTGCGCGCATCCGATTCCGGGTCTGTATTGCTGTATACGAGGTTGATGACGTTGACCACGTCGTCCCGCGCAATCTTGACGATCTGCCAGAGGTTATCGCTGACGTAGACCTGTTGGGTAATATTGTGCTCGAATTCTTTTTGAACCGCTACCATCATCGCCAGACGCAGTTCGGAAGTCGTCATGCCCTCGTTCCGCATCCGCAGTACCAAGCTGGGAATCGAGATGCGCTCACAGAAGAGCGACAGCCGTTCGTAGGCCTGGAGCCGCAGGGGCACCGTCGTCCGCTGTTGATTTTGTTTGAAGTCCAGCATGCGAACTTGGTACTCATTGGCCAAGAACTGCTTCATGAGGTAGTAAATCGTCAGGAAGACGATCAGGGCCGGAATCGTAATTTTAACAATCTCCAAGATCGTGGACAACCATACGGGCATAGTGGATACAGGGTTGGTTATGGAATGGAGTCATTCATCTAGCAATATTACGAAGTTACGCAATCGCCGCTAAAAGCCGGCGCTTGCGCGGCCGCAATTTTGCCGAAGGACCCTTAAAATTTGGTCAATGACCCCTCGTTGAGGGGAATCCAGTATTTTATTTTTGAACGCCGGGGTCATTTTTTTTCATTTTTTTTCTTCCTCGTTATCAGTCTTTTAGCCTTCCAATTTAATATTTCCCACATGTGTTTTTATGGAATTTATGGGGCTGGAGCGTCTATGTTCCGTCTTTTCCCTAGTTCGCGCGTTCGGAAAAGGCCACTTTTTCCACTTCACCGGGACTAGGGTTCTGGGTTGGGTTTGGCGGAGCCTTGTCACATAGGATTTCCGCAAAGGGGTGTGCCGTCCTAAAAAAAGTTGACTCTTGTTATTAAATAATATT
>CALCCH010000185.1 GCA_937899855.1 uncultured Saprospirales bacterium
AACGTCGCGGCGCTGGTGCAGGCCAATGCGCAAACCTCCTATCAGGGGGAGCACAACAAGATATTCAAATACATGTACGACCTGCTCCAAGAACAAGGGGCGGGCCACATCAAGATCTTTGGCGGCGGCGGGGGCACCATTCTCCCCACCGAGATCGAAACCCTGCACGAATACGGCATCGCCCACATCTATTCGCCCGACGACGGCCGGAAGATGGGCCTGCAAGGCATGATCAACGACGTGCTGAAGCAGTGCGATTTCCCCGTGGGGCAGCACGTCAATGGGGAACTCAAGGCCATGAACGACAAAGATCCCCACGCCATCGCGCGGCTGATTTCGGCGGTCGAAAATTTCCCCGAGGAAAACCGCGAGTGGCTGACGGGCATCCAACAAAATATTCAAACGCACAACATCCCCGTACTCGGCATCACGGGTACCGGAGGAGCGGGTAAGTCCAGCTTGGTCGATGAACTGATCCGCCGCTTCCTTCTCGATTTTGACGACAAGACCATTGCCATCATCTCCGTCGACCCAACGAAACGCAAACCCGGCGGGGACCTACTCGGCGACAGGATTCGGATGAACAGCATCACGCCCAGTATCGCCAATGGTCGGGTCTTTATGCGCTCGCTGGCCACCCGCCAGTCCAACCTGGCCCTTTCCAAACACGTACAAGCCGCCGTCGATATCCTCAAGGCGGCCCACTTTGATTTCATCATCCTCGAAACCTCGGGCAGCGGGCAGTCGGATACCGAAATCGTCGACCACTCCGACGTTTCGCTCTACGTCATGACCCCGGAGTACGGAGCCGCCACCCAGCTGGAAAAGATCGACATGCTCGATTTTGCCGACATCATCGCCATCAATAAATTCGACAAGCGCGGGGCCCAGGATGCCCTTCGCGACGTCAAGAAACAATACCAGCGCAATCACCAGAAGTGGGACAGCCCCCTCGAAGACATGCCCGTGTACGGGACCATTGCCTCGCAGTTCAACGATCCGGGGACCAATTTGCTGTACCGCCGCCTGATGGACCTGGTGGTGGAGCGCACCCAGGCGAACCTCCGGTCGGAGAAGGCCATGGAGGAAGGCTTGAGTGAAAAAATTTACATCATCCCCCCCAAGCGGACCCGCTACCTCTCCGAAATTGCGGAGAGCAATCGCCAGTACGACCGCTGGGTAGATCGTCAGTGTGCCCTGGCCCGCCAACTGTTTGGCCTTCACCAAAGCCTGGAAACCCTGCGGGCCCAATCCGCTCCTCAGGAGGTGATGGACGTTTTGCAAAAAACCTACGACGACCTGGCCCTCGACCTAGATGGCCGCTGCCAGCGCATCCTCGATCAGTGGGAAGAAAAAAAGGCCGCCTACCGCCAGGACGAATTCGTCTACCGCGTTCGGAGCCGCGAGATTCGCGTCCCGACCTTTACCACCTCGCTTTCGCATTCGCGGATTCCGAGGGTCGTGCTGCCCAAATACCACGATTGGGGAGAAATCCTACGGTGGAACCTGCAAGAAAACGTCCCCGGAGAATTTCCCTACACAGCGGGGGTATTTCCCTTCAAACGCAAGGGGGAAGATCCCACCCGCATGTTTGCCGGAGAAGGGGGGCCCGAGCGGACCAACCGCCGTTTTCACTACCTCTCCAGCGACATGCCCGCCAACCGCCTATCTACCGCCTTCGACTCGGTGACGCTCTACGGCGAGGACCCCGACTACCGCCCCGATATCTACGGAAAAGTGGGCAATTCGGGCGTCAGCATCTGCTGCTTGGACGATGCCAAAAAACTCTACTCGGGCTTTGACCTGTGCGATCCCAAAACCTCCGTATCGATGACGATCAACGGACCCGCCGCTACCCTCTGCGCCTTTTTTATGAATGCGGCCATTGATCAGCAGTGTGAAATCTACATCCGCGAGCAACAACTCGAAGACCGGGTGGAAGCCAAGCTCAAAGAACGCTACGACGATCAGGGACTGGAACGGCCCCAGTACCGGGGAGAAATCCCCGAGGGAAATAGCGGTCTGGGGCTGCTGCTGCTGGGCATCACGGGTGACCAAGTCCTGGAAGCTGAGGTTTACGAAAAACTCAAGGCCAAAGCGCTGGCCTCGGTGCGCGGTACGGTACAGGCCGATATCCTCAAGGAGGATCAGGCCCAGAATACCTGTATCTTCTCCACGGAATTTTCCCTCAAACTGATGGGCGACGTCCAGGAGTATTTTATCGGTAATTCGGTACGCAACTTTTACTCGGTATCCATCTCGGGCTACCACATCGCCGAAGCCGGTGCCAATCCCATCACCCAACTCGCCTTTACCCTGGCCAATGGCTTCACCTTCGTGGAGTACTACGCCTCGCGGGGGATGGACGTCAACGCCTTTGCCCCCAACCTGTCCTTTTTCTTTTCCAATGGCGTCGATCCCGAGTACGCCGTGATCGGGCGGGTAGCCCGACGGATCTGGGCCAAGGCCCTATCGCTAAAGTACCAGGCCAACGAGCGCTCGCAAAAACTGAAGTACCACATCCAAACCTCGGGCCGCTCGCTCCACGCGCAGGAAATTTCGTTCAACGACATCCGCACCACCCTACAGGCCCTCTACGCCATCTACGACAATTGCAACTCGCTACACACCAATGCCTACGACGAAGCCATCACGACGCCCACCGAAGAAAGCGTTCGCCGGGCCGTGGCCATCCAGATGATCATCAACCACGAGCTGGGCCTGGCGAAAAACGAAAATCCCCTCCAGGGTGCTTTTATCATCGACGAGTTGACGGACCTGGTGGAAGAAGCGGTACTGACCGAATTCGATCGCATCACCGAACGGGGGGGCGTATTGGGAGCCATGGAGACCATGTACCAACGCGGCAAGATTCAGGACGAGAGCTTGCATTACGAAACCCTCAAGCATACGGGGGAGTATCCCATCATCGGGGTAAATACCTACCTCTCCAAGGAGGGTTCGCCGACGGTGGTCCCGCAGGAGGTAATTCGGGCTACCGAGCAGGAAAAAGAGGAGCAGATTCAAACCCTCCGCAGCCTGCACCAAACCAAACGGACGGAAGCCAAGGAACTGTTGGGGAAACTGCAGCAAAGCGCCATTTCCAATCGCAATATCTTCCGCACCCTGATGGAGGCCACCAAGCATTGCTCGCTAGGACAAATCACCAATGCACTCTACGAAGTGGGGGGGCAATACCGCAGAAATATGTAACTTGAGCGTAGAAAGGATCAATTTCAGTTAAAATACTCCAGAAAAGGAAGGAGGACGCCCCTACGGTGTCCCCTAATGTTAATAGGATTCTGCAAGTTGCTACCTCCTGGTAGCTGCAAACATCGCTTATGAAAAACCCAAGTTTACTGTTGCTCTGCCTCGGTCTGTGGTTGAGCACCTGCTCCCGTATCAATCCCCCCGGAAAGAAACCCACCGTGCTCGTCTCCCAGAAGGGCCTGGATTCGCCCCTACAGCACATCCGACTGCCCGCCGGTTTCCACATCGAGTTGTACGCCGAGGACGTCCCCAACGCCCGTTCCATTGCCCTTAGTCCCGCGGGAACGATGTACGTCGGAACCCGTAAGGAAGGCAGCGTCTACGCCCTACAGGACCGCGACGGCGATGGCAAGATGGATCAGCGGCACCTCCTCGCCCGCGACCTGTGGATGCCCAATGGGGTGGCTTACCGCGATGGCGACCTCTACGTAGCCGAAGTCAACCGCGTCCTCAAATTTCCCCAGATTGAGCAGCGATTGGAATCGCCCGGCGAGCCCGAAGTGCTTTACGATCAGTATCCCGACAAGAGTCATCACGGCTGGAAATACATCGCCTTCGGACCGGATGGAAAACTGTACATTCCGGTGGGAGCACCCTGTAACATCTGCGAATCCGAGGACATTTTTAACACCATCACCCGAATGAATCCCGACGGGACGGGTATGGAAATCGTCCACCGGGGCATTCGCAATACGGTGGGTTTTACCTGGCATCCGCAGACCAAAGAGTTGTGGTTTACCGACAACGGACGCGACTGGATGGGGGATGACATGCCCGCTTGCGAACTCAATCACGCCTCCCAAGATGATCTCCACTTTGGCTACCCCTACTGCCACCAGGGGGATACCCCCGACCCCGAATTCGGATCCAAGCGCAATTGTACCGAATTTACCGCCCCCATTCAAAAAATCACGCCCCACGCGGCGCCGCTGGGCCTGGAGTTTTACCGACCCGGCAATTTTCCCGCCCGCTTTGCCGACTGCGTTTTTATTGCGGAGCACGGTTCTTGGAATCGCGAAAAGAAAAGTGGTTATCGCGTGACGATGGTTCGCTTGCAGGATGGTAAGGCGGTGAGCTACGAGCCTTTTGCTGAGGGCTGGCTCTTGCCAGAAGACGAAGTCTGGGGACGCCCCGTCGATCTGGAGTGGTTACCGGATGGCTCCCTTCTGGTATCGGATGATTTTGCGAACGCAGTTTACCGGATTTACTATACGGGCTAAACAAATATGCAATACGGCTCGCAACAATTTGTAAACGCGGGCGTACAAACATTTACTTTTGCATATTTTTACTCTATTCACCTAGATCCAACCGGGCATTATCGGCCGATAATGCCCGGTTCATTGTTTTAAGCCGTTACCAACAACTCCCGCAGTTGGGCGTTGAACTCGCGCTGAATACTTTGGGTCTTATCGTGGGCGTACCAGCGGTGCAATTCGTTTTGGGACTCTCGGTACCGCGCCTTCCGCGCCTCGGGGTCTTCCATCCCTTGTAGCGCTTTCTTCATCGCCATCACCATGGTCTGTGCCTCGGCCGGCCGGGGTCCCCAATCCCCCAGTATGGTACAGGTCTCGGCATCGATTACGATCAGTTTGGGAATCGAACGCGCCCCATCGGTCAGAAAGGCATCCATCAGTTCCGGGTGCTCATCGCGTAGGATAGTGCGCAGCTCGACCCGGCTGGCTTGTTCCGCCATTTTGTAAAGAACCGGGAGGATTTGGGCGGCGTCGCCGCACCAGGCCTCGGTGATCGCCAGCCAGAGGAGCGGACGGTCAATTTGCCGCAGCAGGTCCAGGCTCGCTTCGGTCAGACGCGTCGTCTTTTCGAGCCGCTTCATCCGACGGACGTTGAGCTGGGTGTATTCCAACATGTCGGGGCGGTGGTTGTCGCCCGTGGTTTTTTGCTGCGCCAACAAAGCATCAATCATTTCCCGATATTCGGGATAGCTTTGGCTGTGGTCGAGGTATTGGGAAGCAATGGTCATACTCATTCTTTGTAACCTTTAAATGTTCGTTTGGAGGCGGGCATGACCAATTCGTAAAGGGCGTCCAGACTTTCGCGGTTGTCTTCGTGCCCCAGGGATTGGAGGATATCGCGTTTTTCGCGGCGCGTCAGGTGAAAGGTTACCGAAGCGCGTTCGTCGGCATTGCTCGGTTGGTAGATAAAACGCACCACATCAAAGTTATCCTTGCCCAACAAGTCGTAGATGTAGCCCAGATTGGTATCCTGTTCGTAATCCTGGAGGCTTAGAATTTGTCCGGGAATGCCCAGCGGATTGAGCAGTGTGGATACCAAGCCTTTGTTTTCATCGGGGCTGATTTTCTCAATTTTGTTGAGACTCGTTATCTGCACCAACACGACCCCACTGGTATTGTTCAAAATCCAATCCTTGAAGACGTGAACAAAGCGCGTGGCGGACGCGATGCCGTAGTTGTCGCGAAAGCCGGCATCCATGATTTCGATGCTGGGCTGGGAGGGCAGGTGAACGTTGGGTAGCACGTAGGGGTAGGTGGCATTCATCCGCAGGGCGGTGGTAAAGCGCATGTTGTAGGCGCCCTGCTCGACAAAGAAGCGTCCAAAGTCGACGGCATCCAGCTCCACCGCGCCGGGACGTTCGTAACCGATCGGGGGGATGGTCATGTAGGATACGCCGTGGGGAGAGATGATCAGTCGTCGCCCGTCGTTGACGATGGAGGGGGTCACGAAGAGCATGGGGATGAGGGCCTCCGCTTCCGCTTGCTGGTAATCCTTGATCTTCTTGTTGAGGATGCCATTGGTATTTTCGTTGAGCTGTTGCTCGAAGATGTAACCCCGATCCTTGTGGTATTCAAAGCCCCCTTCCTCAAATGTGGCCCAGGGTAGGAAAATATCATTGGAAACGATCGTAAAGGCCACCGAGTTGAGCAGGTCCTGGGAGATGACCTCGATGTACTGGGGATCGCGGGGATTGGTGAGTCGGCCCAGCTGTTCTTGGAGGTAGAGTTCGCGGAGGTAGGAGGCCCCAATGAGCCCACCCGACGCTCCGGTGATGAGCATGGTCCGGGGGAAGAGCTCGCCCCGGAGCAGGCTGTCGGCGGTTTGCATGACCTTCATGGCCCAGACCGCCGCCTTCATCCCTCCCCCACTCACGCAAAAGACCACCATCTTAGGCTTGTCGGCAGCCGGAAACTTTGCCGACCAATTTTCCAAAATTCCCATCGTCGCCGTCTTGTCTTCCGCAATGTTTTCGGGGGCGATGAGCTTACTGAGCTCGGGGTAGCTGTACACCGGACGCTCACCCGTGTAGTCCAGGCCGTAGCCCTTATTTTGGTGGTTGAATAGCTCGTATTCCGTCAGGTAATTGATGCCGACGAGGATGAGTAGGATGACGGTGATGCTCCACTGATCAAACCAGTAGACGATGGCGCCCGATACCGCCACAATTACACTCCCCAGAATAAAGATGCTTGCCCCCGCCGGGATTCGGAAATAGGGATTGTCGATCAAAAAACCCAGAATGATGAGCAGAATTAAGCCCCCCAGTTGGGCGACCAGCGCGTTGACGTGGTTTTGTTTGAACACGCTGAGTAGTACCGAGGTGTCGTAGTGGGCGACGCTCCGCACCAGCCGAGGGCGCAGCGACAGGGTCAGGTAGGTATCCACCCGCCAGCCCCGTCGCCGACTCTTGAGGGCCTGCTGTTGTTTCTGCCCGCGTTTGGGCGTCAGATTACCCAAGAGCTGTTGGGCCTCCTCCTTCCCAATCTGGAGCACGCTCAGGATGTCCTTATTGGTAAACCAAAAGTACAGGCCCGATAGGAGAACCAGGACCAGGGCTCCGGTCAGGAAGCCCAAACAGTGGGTGGCAATTTTACCCGCCGTCCAGTATTCCGCGTAGTGTTGGAAACGGATGGTACAGGTGAGGTAGAGGATCAAAAAGCCCTGGGGGACGTGGAGATTATTGAGGCAGAATTTGGTAAAAGGACGCGACAGCGAAGCCAAGAAGGGGAAGTGGTGCGAGTCGAGGAGGTAGGTGGTCAGGTTCCAGGTCATAAAAAATCCGCCAAAGGCCAGGCCCAGGAAGAAGAAACTGAGAAAGTTAACCTCCCCCAAGTACTCGGGCGTCAAAAACAGGTAGCTGATGCCAAAAATGGAGGCCACCTTACCGGTCATCAGCAGGGCGAGTAGAATCCAGGTAAAGATTAATAGCAAATTGTTCCGCAGGTGAAGAATCAGCAGTTGAATGGGAAAGGAGTAGAATATATCATTGAACCACTTTTTCATCTTCAGTTGCTAGCTTTATCACGCGAATGGTTTCAATCTTGGTATCCGAAACGAGTTCGAGGATGAATTTATAGTCATCGAGCTCAATTTCTGCGCCAGGTTCGGGGATGGTGGCAGTCGTCATCACCAAGTAGCCGGACAAGGTGGTATAATCTCCCTCGGGGAAATTGAGGGGTTCGTACTTTTCGTTGAGGTAGTCGATCTCCAGACGGCCCGAGAAAATGTACTCGGTATCGGAAATCTGGGATTCGACGTATTCCTCCTGGTCGTGCTCGTCTTCGATTTCCCCAAAGATCTCCTCCAGGATGTCTTCCAGGGTGATGATGCCCGCCGTTCCCCCGTACTCGTCCACCACACAGGCAATACTGCCCCGCTCCTTGATAAACTTGTTGAGCAGATCGCGTACCCGCATGGCCTCCGGGACAAAGGGGATGTCCAGTACCAGAGATTTGATCGTTTGGGGATTGTACAACATCTGTTGGTGGTGGACGTAGCCCAGTACATTGTCGATATCATCCTGCGAGACGATGAGCCGCGAGAGATTGGTTTCGGCAAACAATTGCTTGAGTTCCTCCACCTCCGCCTCCACGTCGATGTCTTCGATCTCGGTCCGGGGCACCATACATTCCTTGACCTTGACGTTGCGCAGGTGTAGGGCCCGTTCGAACAATTCGGTATCGATTTCCTCTTCGGAATCAGTGAGGCGACTGTCTTTGATAAAATTTTCGAGGTCCAGCCGGGTCAGCACGTTGTCGGTTTCTTGGACGGAAGTCCGAAAGACCAGGCGGAGCAGGAGGTTGGACAGCTTGGTCATCATCCAGGCGGGGATGGACAGGAGCCAGAGCAGAAAGCGCAGGGGGTAGGCCAGGAAGTAGAGGATGTCATTGGCGTAGAGGCGAAAAAGGGTTTTGGGTAAAAACTCCCCAAAGATGAGTACGATAACGGTGAGTAGGATGGTGTTGAAGAGGAGCAGGAGGATGGGCCCCAAGCTAAAGGGAGCCCAAATGGGGGCCAGGAGTTTTTCCATGACGGTGGCGAAAAGCACCAGAGCGATATTGTTGCCCACCAACATGGAGCCCAGAAAACGGGCCGGATGCTCGTAGAATCCGGCGAGGATGCCTCCCTTGCGCGACCCCTTTTGCTTTTTCAGTTCCACCCGCAACTTACTCGCCGAGATAAAGGCGATCTCCGTCCCGGAGAACAAGGCTGAAAAGAACAGAAAAAGCAATGCTAGAATCATGAAAACGGTTTTCTTTCAATCGCGCAATTCGTCCAATCCATCCACCTTGATGCGGCCCTCCAGGGCCTTGATCTGCCACCGGGTAAAGTCTTCATTCGCCTCAAAACCATAACCGTACAATACCTCGCCCGGCTTGGTAATCTTGACAAAGCGATCAGAAAATACGATATGTTTCTGATCATCCCAAACCAATTCCTCGGTTTCGAGCCGCTCCCCATTGACACTCTGCCAGACGACGCTATCGCGAACGGTCACTTCGTTTTTTCCCTCGTAGCGAATCGCGTACTTCGCCGTCAATTTACTCTGCGTTTCCTGATAGGCATCAAAAAAATCGACGTCCACACCTTCGGGAAATTCCTGAAAGGGTTCCTTCAAGTTGACGTGCCGCAGCATCAGCGGCCCCGAAATCCGTACCCGGACCACCGCCGAATCGCTGTACAACATCTGGACCTCGCGGGCCGACTCAATCGCCAAGCGGTCGCGGTCCACAATCTCCTGCACCGCCGCCAGGTCGTTTTCACAAGCCGTCAGTAGCAGGAGCAGGGCACTCATCCAGAGTCCCCAATCCAGTAAGACCAGACCTCGGGAGCGAGGGGAAGCGGGAACGGACTTTTTTGCGGAATCTTGGTAACTATCCATTTTTATACGTCGGTGCCGGGCCAAAGATACGCCACCCGAGCCAGAAGCGCAGCTTTATCGGATAATATTAATGCTGCCTTCGAAGAGCAGTACGACCCGATCGATAAAGGAAACCTTGGCGTAAAAGGTATACACATCCGGCCCCACAAATTGCTCTTTGAATCGGCCGTCCCAACCGCGCTGTTCGTCGCCGAGGGCGAGGTCACGCCCCTCAAAAACCAGGGCGCCCCAACGGTTGAAAACCCGCAAAAGGTCAATCTTATCGGCGGCCGGACCGCCGTAGAGCGTAAAGAAGTCATTGACGCCGTCCCCATTGGGAGAGATGGCATTGGGAATGTAGATGGGCCGATCCTCGCGCACGATAACGGTGACCTCGTCGTCCGCCGTACAGCCCGCCGCATTGAACACCTCCACGGAGTAGGTAGTCGTACCCGGAGCCGTTGCCGTAGGATCGGGACAGTCCGCACAGGTGAGGGAGCCAGCGGGTTCCCAGCGGTAGCCCGTGACGAGGCCATCGGGGCCCGCCTCGGCGTTGAGGTCGGTATCAAAGCCCAGGGTGACGGTGACATCGGGGCCGGCATCTACAAAGAGTTCGGGGGGATCATTGAGATCGACCAGTAGGGTATCGCGACAGCCCTTGATGTCCTGGACGGCCAGTTGGAAGTTTCCTTCCTGGAGTCCGTTGAAGATGGGGGAGGGTTGGAAAATGCTCCCGTCAATGCTGTACTGATAGAAGGGATCTCCGCCAGTTCCTCCCACCTCGATCAGTCCCGAAGCGGTATTGGCACAAATGGGATCGCGGGCTTGTTCGAGCCGAATGCCGATGTCCGAAGCCAACCGGCAGCATTCCTCAATTTCCAGTTCGATAATTTCGGTGACAATACAGCCCGATTCGGACTCCACCGTGAGGGAGACGAATTTGGTACCAAAGCTGTTGTAGACGATCGACCCCGGATTGGGATCGGTCGAAACGGCGGGAGTCGCCCCCTCGCCAAAACTCCAGAAATACCGCGAGATCTCTCCCGTTGCAAAGCTCGACTCGTTGATGACGCTGACGGGTTCGTCGCATTCCACCCCAAAGGGCGGATCAAAGCGGAACGCCGCTTCGGGGCCGAGGAAGGTCCCGGTGCCTCCAAAGGAGATGGTAAAACCGTTATTACTCGGCGAAAAGTTGTTGATGACCAGTGCGTAGCTGCGGCCCGCCTGCATATCGATGGCCTGGGCGAAGTTGTTGTTGCCCGGTTGGCAACCGCAGACCTCTCCGGTATCCTGGTCGCCCAGGCTCAGGCCGGTGGCTCCGGTACAGGGTTCCCACTCGTCGAGGGGCGCTCCGGTGTTTTCCCCCGAAGCCATACAGCGCAATTCGGTACGGCCACTACAATTGTCGATGCCATTGGTCAATTCGTAAACCACAAAATCGAGGTCATCCTGGGGATTGCTAGGTACCAGGGTAAAGCTGAGGCTACCGGGGTCCTTGCAGGTCCATTTGTACCAGGTCGAGCCCGATTCGAGGGTGGTTCCGCCACAATCGCGCAAGCAGCTAGCGCCCTGGATTTCGGTGGGGTCATCGCCACCACCAATCAGGAATTCGACGGCAAAGGAGGATTTATCGCAAAGGAGTACGGCCGTGGGGCAATCGCCCGAGGGTTCGGGGACCTCATTGTAGGAATTGACGCAGAGTTGGTAGGTACCTACGTTTTCCAAGCGGGCGCTAACGCGGAGGTAGTAAATGCCCCCCGGAATGAGGTCAAAAGCGTACATTTCGACCACATCGCTTCCAAAACCATCCGAAATACACTCTTCCTCCAGCAGGCCACTCTGGCAATTGCCGCTGTACAGTGCCATTTCAGGGTTGGCGATGGTGCCGCCGGGGCTGAGTGAGGTATTGCCGATCACGCGGAGGTTGGCGGCGTTGCCCTGGGCGATGAAATAGTACCACACGTCGAGGATCTCGTCCTGCTGCCCCGGAAAACAGGAGGGGCGGGGTTCGGCGGAACCGGTGGCGTTGACATTACTCAGGGTATTCGGCTCTGAGCACCAGTCGATCACATCGGGCAGGAGGATGGCTCCAAAGCAGTCGTCGTTGACGGGCTGGGCCAGTGCCGGCCAGCTGAGGCTGAGGAGGGTACCGAGGAAAACGGTGCGTAGTATCAATCGAGTCATTAAAAGGTGGTGTTTACGTAGCATAACGAAAAACAAATGCCCAAAAGTACGAAAGGCACGGGGGAATGTGGGACTGGTGTTCTAGGGATTTAACTCAAAAATACTACTTTTGTTGAGCTAACTATTCGGCAGTACCAGATGAAGAAATACCTCCCAAACGCCATCACCCTGCTCAATCTCTTTTGTGGTTGTGCCGCCTTGGTCTGTGTACTGTACGGCTATTTTATAAACGCCTTTTGGTTCCTTTTTATCGGGGGTTGGGCCGATTATTTAGATGGAATGGTCGCCCGCTGGCTAAAAGTCAACTCAACGCTGGGCAAAGAGTTGGATTCGATTGCCGATATGGTTTCCTTCGGGGTAGTCCCCGGGGCCATTCTGTACATGTTGCTCAGTGCTGGCCTGCGCTACTCCGAGCAGTTGGCGCAGGGGGGAGCGGTCCAACTGCTCCAACCCACCCTCAGCCCCGACCTGTCCTACGCCGCCCTGCCGGCTTTTCTACTCTCGGTCTTTGCCGGCCTGCGGCTGGCGCGCTTCAACCTCGACACCCGACAGACCGAAGATTTTATCGGTCTGGCTACCCCCTCCACCACCCTATTTGTGGTCGGCTTGATGCTGATTTTCCACTTCAATTCTTACGGGCTGCGGCCGGTGGTAGTTTCCCCTTATTTCCTTTTTCCCGTCATCGTGATCTTTTCCTACCTCATGGTCTCCGAATTGCGGATGTTTAGCTTTAAGTTTAAAGGATTTAGATGGGAAGGCAATGAAATTCGCTTTATCTTTGCCGCCATTGCCATCCTCCTGCTCCTCTTCTTGCGCGAGGCGGCCTTCGCCACCATCGTACTGGTGTACATCATAATGGCGATTGGACAGGGCATTTTTCAGAAAATAAAAATCTAAGTAGGCCGATGAAGTTTATCGCAGAAATCGACGTCATGCCCCTCAAAGAACTTTTGGATCCCCAGGGGAAAACCGTCGTGAAGAACATGAAAAATATCGACATCACCGGAGTAAGTGACGTTCGAATCGGCAAACACATCAGCATGAGCTTCGAGGCAGAATCGGAAGCGGTGGCCAACGAAAAGGTAGATACCGCCTGCAAAAAGCTGCTGTCGAACGTGATCATGGAGAGCTACACCTACACCCTGAAGTCCGCCGACTAAGGCCATGCTGTACCTGGTGCCCACCCCCATCGGTAACCTGGAAGACATCAGCCTCCGGGCCCTGCGCATCCTCAGCGAAGTCGACCTGATCCTGGCCGAAGATACGCGGACCTCCCGCAAGCTGCTCCAGCACTACGACATTGCCACCCCCCTGCGCGCCTACCACGCCCACAACGAGCACGGCCTCACCCCCAGCCTCATCGACGGCCTCCAAAACGGACAGCGCTTCGCCCTCATCTCCGACGCGGGCACGCCCGCCATCTCCGATCCCGGTTTTCTCCTCGTACGGGCCTGCCAACGTGCGGGCGTCCGGGTGGAATGCCTACCCGGTGCCACCGCCCTCATCCCCGCCCTGGTGAGCTCGGGCCTACCGGCTGATAAGTTTTACTTCGAGGGTTTTTTACCCCACAAAAAGGGACGTCGGACACGTTTGGAATACCTCGCTACCCTTCCCTCTACCTTCCTACTCTACGAATCCCCCTTTCGCCTCGTCAAATGCCTCCAACAACTGATCGAGCACTGTGGCGCCGATCGGCCCGCCTGCGTCTGTCGGGAGCTGACGAAGCTGCACGAGGAAGTCCGGAGCACCACCCTGGGCGAGCTGGCCGACTATTACGGTGGCGATAAAAAGGTAAAGGGAGAAATTGTGGTGGTGGTGGGAGGCAAACGGGACTGATCCCCCCGATCCCGACCGCAAAAGTCGGAATCGGGGAGTAGCCCGGGCGCTTAGATGTGGATGGCGCGGTCTTCGGTAGCGGCGAGGGCAGCTTCCTTGACGGCTTCGGTATAGGTGGGGTGAGCGTGACTCATCCGTGCCGCGTCCTCGGCGGAGGCGCGGAATTCCATCAGCGTAACGGCTTCGGCGATGATATCGGCCACGCGGGGTCCCACCATGTGGACCCCCAAAATTTCGTCGGTTTCGCCGTGGGCCAGTACTTTTACCATCCCTTCGATGTCCATACTCGCCCGGGCTCGGCCCAGTGCTCGGAAGGGGAATTTACCCGATTTGTAGGGCACGCCCGCCTCCTTGAGTTGGTCCTCGGTTTGGCCGACGCCCGCCACTTCCGGCCAGGTGTAGACGACGCCGGGGATGAGGTTGTAGTCGATGTGGGGATGCTGACCCGCCAGGACTTCCGCCACGAAGGTACCTTCTTCTTCCGCCTTGTGCGCCAGCATGGCTCCTTTGATCACATCGCCGATGGCGTAGATGCCGGGGACATTGGTTTGGAGTTGGGCATCGACTTCGATACGGCCCTTTTCATCGGTTTGGATACCCACCTTATCCAGGCCCAGATTGTCGGTGTAGGCCCGCCGACCGATGGCCACCAGGCAGTAATCGGCTTTGAGGGAGAAGGTATCTTCCGAGTCGCGCTTTTGGACGTCGACGGTAACGCTGGTTTTGGTGGCTTTGACGCCCGTGACCTTGTGTTTGAGGTGGAATTTTACCCCCACTTTCTTAAGCGAGCGCTGGAGCTCTTTGCTACAGTCCCGATCCATCCCCGCAATGATTCGATCCATAAATTCGACCACTTCCACTTCGGTGCCCAGCCGGGCGTAGACCGAGCCCAATTCCAGACCGATCACGCCCCCACCGATGATGACCATCCGCTTGGGTACCTTTTGGATGTTGAGTGCTTCGGTAGAGGTGATGACGCGATTTTTGTCGTAGTTGAAGGCGGCGGGAACGATGGGCTTTGATCCCGTAGCGATAATCGTCTTATCGGTTTCGAGTTGCTCGCTGCTGCCGTCGTCTTTGGTAATCTGGATGGTGTGGGCATCCACGAAGGAGCCGTGACCGTGGTAGACGTCGATTTTATTTTTTTTCATCAAAAAATCTACGCCCTTGCAGGTTTGCTCCACTACTTCGTCCTTGCGCTTGATCATCTGCGGCATATTCACCTTCACGGACTTGACGTCGATGCCGTGTTCCGCAAACTTACCCACCGCATTGTGGTAGTGCTCGGAGGAGTCGAGCAAGGCTTTGGAGGGGATACAGCCCACGTTGAGGCAGGTACCTCCCAGGGTACTGTACCGCTCGATGATGGCGGTTTTGAGGCCCAACTGGGCCGCGCGGATGGCGGCGACGTAGCCTCCCGGGCCGGAACCGATAACGGTCAGATCATATTTCATGTTGATTGGTATTTTACTTGGTTTGCAAAGGTATTGGCCTTCGCTTTTTTTTGCAATAAAAGACCGAAGAATTAACTGTCTTTTTTGCGATCGGGGACATTGCCACTGCCGGGTTTTTGATCGTCGCGCTTGCCCCGTCCACGCCGGCGATTGGGTCGCCGGCGCGACCGCTCGTTTTTATTTTTATCGCCCGCCTCCGCATTGGCTTTGGGATCGGTCTTATCCGGGCCCTTGCCCTTGTTGGTTTTGGACGTATTGCGCGATCTATTTCCATCTTTACTACCCGACTTTTTAGCTCCCGACTGCGTAGATCGGGCATTGCCTCCCCCGGCTTCACTCTTGTTCTTATTGCGCTTCCGCCGCCGTTTGCGTTTGCGGCGTTCCTCCGGTGGCAGCTCGATAAAACCCGTCAGGTCTTCATCAAAGTCAATTTCCTTGGCCTCTTCTGCTCCCCCTACTTCGTATTCCAGCAGATCGGTGGGAAATTCGCCACGCTCGTTGAGGGCTTTGATGTCTTTGACCCTTTCGATGGGTAGGGCGTACAATTTGCCACTCCCCCCCGGGCGCCCTTCCACGGAACGGTACATGTAGTACAACAAACCTTTGAAGATATCGGTTTTGATCAGGCTGGCCACCCCGACTTCCGTTTTGAGGGCGTCGACGTGTTTGGGGAAGTGAGCAAGGGCGTCGATGTAGGTATCGAGCTCGTAATTCAGACAGCATTTGCGGCGGCCGCACTGCCCCGAGAGCTTGGCTTGGTTGATGGCGAGGTTTTGGTAGCGAGCCGCTCCAGTCGATACCGACTTAAACTCCGACAACCAGGTGGAGCAGCACAATTCACGTCCGCAGGAGCCGATGCCACCGATACGAGCCGACTCTTGGCGGGCTCCAATTTGACGCATTTCAATCTTGACGCGGAACTCCTTGGCGTAGTGCCGGATCAGCTCGCGAAAATCGACGCGACCGTCGGCGGTGTAGTAAAAAGTAGCCTTGCGACGGTCGGCTTGGTATTCCACGTCGCCGAGCTTCATCTCCAGGCTCAGGGTGCGGGCGATGACGCGGGCGCGGATCAGGGTATCCCGCTCGTGGGAGCGCGCCTCCTTCATCCGTTCCAGATCGCGTTCGTTGGCCCGGCGTACGACCTTGTTGAGAACGGCATCCTCGGGAACTTTCTTCTTGCGCATTTGCAGGCGGACCAGTTCTCCACTGAGGGTGATCTGGCCGATATCGTGTCCGTTGCCCGTCTCGACCACCACCATATCGCCCGAGGCGGATTTGGTGTGGGGGGCGTTTTGAAAAAAGTTTTTGCGGGCCCCATTTTTAAAACTGATCTCCACCACGTCGAGTCCGGTGGGGTCCTGAATATTTTTGGTCGACAGCCAGTCGTAGGTATTGAGTCGGTTACAGCCGCCGGTGCCGCAGTTTCCGTTGCTGCGACAGCCGCCGGGCTTTCCATCTTTGGTTGAGCAATTGGTGCATGCCATCTTTATTCTATATTCAACGGTTTATCAATACGGCGACGTTTGGACCCCTTAGGTACTCGAAACGCGGCCGACTTTCAAAATTTTGTGCATCCGAATCGAAGCATCCAGAAAGAGGATTTTCGGATTAGCATTGCGCTCGATGTAGTACGAGCAATCGTCAAAAAGTTTCGTTATGGTATCTACTTGCTCGAAGTCGAGCACTTTGGTCATGCGCTGCGCGGTGGTCAACTCGTCGGGCAGGAGGCGCACTCGCTCGCTACCTGTCGCTTTGAGGATCAGGTATTCCCGCAAAAAGTGCAGCGCGTACTGTAGGAAATGTTTTTGGTTTTCCCGCCCGATCTTGGCAAAGCCATCGACCCACTTGACGAGTTCCTGCCCCTTGCCGGCCCAGCATTTGCGCAGCCAGTCCAGAAAGAGCTGGGCGTAGTCATTCTCAGCGTGATCGACCAGGTGGAGGGCTTCGTTGTAGTCGCCACCGGCGAGCCGCGCCAGGTGGTGGGCACGGTCGTGGGTGATGCCTGGACGGTCGACGAGGGCGGCGGCGATTTCTTCATCCGTCAGGGCGTTGACCTTGACGAGCTGGCAGCGGGAGAGGATGGTATTGAGGATCAATTCCTGATTTTCGGCAACGAGGAGGAAGAGGGTGTTCTCTGGGGGTTCCTCGATCAGTTTCAGCAGGCGATTGCCCTCCTTACCCAGGTATTCGGGCAGCCAGAGGAGGAGGATTTTGTAGCGTCCTTCAAAGATTTTCAGGCTCAGTTTGCGGATAATGCTGAGGCATTCGTCTTTGGTGATGTTGCCCTGTTTATTTTCCGCTCCGATGGCCCGGAGCCATTGATTGATGCCTTGGTAGGGGTTGTGGGTGACGGTTTGGCGCCAGGTATCGATAAAGTCGAGGCTGGTATTTTTGGAGCCGACGGTGGGATAGGAAAAGTGCAGATCGGGGTGGATCAGCTTGGCGACCTTGCGGCAGGCGTTGCACTCGCCGCAGGCGTCGTCGGGGCCGGGGTTTTCGCAGCGGGCGCGCTGGGCGTAGGCCAGGGCCAGGGCCAGTTTACCGCTGCCGGGGGGGCCGAGTAGCAACTGAGCGTGCGGCAGCCTTCCGGCGTTGAGCGAACGCAGCAGTTGTTGTTTTACCGATTTCTGTCCGATGATATTCCTAAAAAGCATCGAGGTTGACTTTGTCCTTAGCAAGCCAACAATGACGGGAGTTTCCTTTTACACCAATGGATTTAGGCCTGGGCCCAATCGAGGACCACTTCATCTACCGGGCTGACGGCCGAGGGGTGATGCGCCACCAGGTGGCCCTTTTCATCGAGGAGGTACTTGTGGAAATTCCACTTTACCGTACTGTCCAGGACGCCGTTTTCAGCTTTTTGGGTCAGCCATTGGTAGATGGGATGAACTGGGGTTTTGACAATTGATATTTTCGTAGTCAATGGAAATTTTACACCAAAATTGAGTGTACAAAAAGATCGAATCTCAGCATCACTACCCGGCTCTTGCCCTCCAAAGTCGTTGCAGGGAAAACCCACGACGACCAAACGGTCCTGAAATTCCTCGTAAAGCTCTTCTAACTGTTGATATTGTCGGGTGTAGCCGCATTCGGAAGCGACATTGACCACCAATATTTTCTTTCCTGCGAAGCTTGCGAAATCGATCTCGTCCCCACTAATTCCCTTTATCTTAAATTGATGTATACCAGTCATTATTGACTTTTGCGTAAAAATACACATTTTATCTGATACATACCAAAAAGACTAATGGGAGCCCCGCAAAGACTGAGCTAACATTTTTTTGCCGCAAAATTTGCAAATCCGTAAACAGGTGGTTATATTTGTTCTAACAGTAATAAGAACCAAAAGAGAGCGAGCCATACATAGTTTTTGCAAGGCCACTGGCCTTATTCATTTTTAAGCATTTGTTTTCGACACCCAAAAGGATGCCGGCGAGCGTGTATGTTCCAGAACAATTGATTTATCCATCGGGAGCATCTAGGCATACCTAAAAACTCCTATCCGACGATACCCGAAAGCACTGCCTCAATTTACCTCCCAAGTAGCTGAAGAAGTGACTTTTCGGGTTTTTTTCCCCTCCCCTCCCCCACGAGCGTTTAAACTTTCCCCCTTCGCGCTTGTTTCTCCGGTGTAATTAACAACACTACTAACCGATGAGAATTTCCGTTTTCCGACGCGCCCATTTCAACGCCGCCCACCGCCTCCACAATCCCGCGTGGTCCGACGAAAAGAACACCGCCATTTTTGGCCTGTGTAACAATACCCACTACCACGGCCACAATTACGAAATGGAGGTCAAACTGAGTGGAGAGGTAGATCCCGAGACCGGTTACCTAATTGCCCTCAAGATTCTCAAAGACCTGATCCGCAACAAGATCGAAAAGCGCTTCGACCACAAAAACCTCAACCTCGATACCGAAGAATTCCGCGAGCTCAACCCAACCGCCGAAAACATCTGTTACGTGATCTGGTCCATTCTCCGCTCCCATCTCGACAAGAAGTACGATGTACAGGTTCGACTCTACGAAACACCCCGCAATTACGTGGAGTATCCCGCTTAAGGGGTCCTAATTTCCTTTCATAAAAAAGCGCCGAACCCCAAAGGATTCGGCGCTTTTGTTGCATGATAACGCTTCGGACCGGGTCAAACGCCCCGGAGTCTAGTGCTTCTGCAGACGCATCGTTTTAAGAATGGCCTCCTGCTCGTCGAGCAGGCTCACCAAGTACATGCCATTGGGCAAATCCGCAATGTCAAAACGCGTGTCGTTGACGGGGTAGCGGCTAACCTGCCGCCCCAGAATGTTGTGAATCGCCACCGTGCGGATCACTTGCGAAGGATTGGCCGATAGCTCGAAGTAATTCGTCGCCGGATTGGGAAACAGCTTGACCTGCTCCACCTCCGTCTCGACGATACTCGTCGTTCCGTCTACGATGTCAAAAAGGTAAACTCCGGTCAGGGTATCCGTGGCATCGTTGACGTTGACGACCCGCACCGTAATCTGCGCCTCACCGGGTACCGCTCCTTCTTCGGAGCCGGGAATACCACTGGGATAAGCGTGGACATCGAGGGTCCCCGTCGCGTTTGGCGCCAGTTCGAACTCGCGCCGCGATACTTCAGATCCGTAGCAGTAATTGACGTCACAAACTCCCGTCGCCCACATATCGGGCAAATCTACCTCGGTGCGTACCCAACGGAGCATCAAAGTTTCGGAAGTGTTATTGGTAATCTCGGCGTGCGCGATCACATCACCGGGGTAGGTAGTCGGATCCTGGAGATCGGCCTCTCCTAAAGCGGGGACTGGATTGATGGTAAAACTGCCCTGCGCCAGCGAAAAGCTCAGCAGCGTTACCAAAAATAGAAGTGTAAGTAAAGTTCTTTGCATAACAAAAAGTTTTCTGCGCAAATTGATGGATAAAGTTTTCTATTACAAGATAGCCATTTCTGAGCACCGGAGCCGAAACACCGGGGTCAAATGACAACTTTTGACTAAAATTCAGCGCTAAAGTACGACAGGCCAATCTCGATGATTACCGCGATTGACCTGTCGACTCGTATCCCGTCAAAAGACGGATGATGCCCTAACTTAGTGGGACTTCACTACCTTCAACAGCTCGCTCATCTGCTGGTCCTGACGCAGCTGGATGAAGAAGATACCCTCCGGTAGGTCTTCGCCCAAGCTCAAGGTACCAGCATTGGTATTGAGCACTTCGCGGTGCAATTCCTGTCCCAGATAGTTGTACAGTACCTAGAAGGTCCGATCGCGGTTGTCACCCAGGTCGTAATTGACCACCAGGTTGCTGCTAAACGGATTGGGGTTGGCCTGCAATTGCCACTCGCTCTCGATGAGGTCCCGTACACTGGTCACGATGTAGGTTACATCCTGCGTGATGATGTCCTCACAGGTACCGTTGGTTACCGTCAGCGTAACGGTGTAGGTGCCCGAGGCAGTGTAGGTGTGGCTGGGATTTTCTTGGCTACTGGTATTGCCATCACCAAAGTCCCAATTGTAGGTGGCGCCCATGCCATTCATGGTCGTGTTGGTAAAGTTGACCTCATCGGCAGGGATATCAAAGGTAAAGCCAGCCGTGGGATCGAGGTCAATCGTGACGTAGTCGGTATTCGAAACGTTGACGACGGTACCGTCCATGGTGGTTACCTCCAGACTAACGTCGTAGGTACCCGCCGTGGCGTACATGACGCTGGGGTTTTGCTCGGTAGAGCTACCGGGGTTACCACCTTCGAAGGTCCAGTTCCAACTCGCCGCCACGCTCAAGCTGTCGTGGAAGGAGATCATGGCCGAGCCACATTCGCGCTCCGTCGAAGATTCGATGGCTACGAAGAGGACTTCCTCGCTGATGCTGGACTCGCAGGTGCCGTTGATCGCCGTGAGGGTCACCGTGTATACGCCCGATTGGTCGTAGATGTGGTTGGGATTGCTAGCGCCGGTCTCGTCGCCATCGCCAAAATCCCAGCGGTAGGTGGTGCCGTTGTCCGTTTCGTTGGTAAAGCGAATCCGGTTGTTGTCTTGTACATAGCTAAAGCCTGGATCGGGCAGGGCATCGACTGTGATGAGGTCGGGTTGTTCGATGGTGTAGGTATTACCGGTGTTGGTGGTTACCTGCAAGGTCACGTCAAAGGTTCCGGCATCGTCGAAGGTGACGGTCGGGTTTTGATCGGTCGAGGTGGCAGGCGTTGCCCCTTCGAAGGTCCACAACCAAGTAGAGGTACTATCCGAAGCATCGGAGAAGGAGGTGGTGAAGGGTCCGCAACCGCGGGCCTCCGCGATCGAAAAGAGGGGGTAAATACCCGTGGGGCTCAATTGAGCCGCATTGTATACCTCGCTGGTATTCGGATCCGTGACGAGGACCATGACGTGCATTTCGCGCTCGTTGATGCCGGCGGGAACGGTGTAGTTCAGCGTACCCGAAGCAACCTCTCCAAAGGCCAGGTTGGTGATGAAGGGCTCACCTTCCCAACCGTTTACGATTTCGCGAGCTACGTGGTTGTACACCATCAAGTTGGCGGGAACGGGGTTGGGGAGGGTATCGAAACCACCCATGGGGCCCTGGCCACCACCGGCGTAGTTGTTGGCCTGGGCGTAGCCCGAGCCCGTACCGGTAACGCCATCTTCGGTGATGACCGCGCTGATCCGCAGGCCAGCATCTCTCATTTCGGTAAAGGCTTCTACGTCGGCCTTGATGATCATTTCGCGGGTGTCGCTGTCGAAGTGAGCGGCACCTTCCACGTTGATCGGCGTCAGCAGGCCGTTGGCGGTAGACAAAGCGGCGGGCAAGTCGGAGGGATCAATGACGTCGGTCCGGTTGATGACCTCGGAGGGATAGCCCGAGAAGCCGGGAATGCTACCCAGGTTGGCATCGTAGTTACCGATGTCCATCGGATCATTGTTGTGTACGGCGATTCCGACGAATTCGTTGGGGTGGTCTTCGGCCATTTGGTTCATGAAGACATCACCGCGGGGGCACCAGGGGCACCAGGTACCCGTTGCCTCTTCGGCCACCATCCGGCGGAGGGGAGAATTGGCAATGAGGGAAACCGAGCTCATCAGCTCGTCGTTGCCCATATCACCATCCAGGGTAGCATTGGGGTTGGAGGTCCAGACCCGCAGATCGAACTGCTTGGCTTCACTGCCACCGTCAAAAGCTTGCTGGTGGGTGTGGGTAAAGCTACCAAAAGAGGGAACATTGAGCCCGGTCAGCGATTCGGTGTAGGTATTGGTACCATCCGACCAGCTGACGTCTACCGAGGTGAGGGGGTTGGTCCCCACGTTGGTGATCACTACGTCGATGGGGATGGAGGTATTGACTCTTTCGAAGCGCTGGGGCGAGAACGCCGACATGGCGACATCGTCGGGCTTGGGTTGGAAGATGCGGATGTCATCCACGGCAAAACCGTAGTTCCAGCCTCCGCCATCGCGGTAATCAAAGCCCAAGCGAACCATGCTACCGACGTAATCGGTGAGGTTGATGGATTCGAGGGTCCAGCCATCTTCGCTACCCGCCAGGTCGATGACCTCATCCCAGTTGGCTCCGCCATCTTTGGTGATGAAGAGCTTGGCCGTTTCGTCTTGACCGTAGTCACCATTGATGAAATAGGCTTCAAAAGTCAGGTAAGCGGAGGAGACGCTGGTCAAATCAATCATCGGAGAGACCAGGCGACCGTCACCACTGGTACCGTTACCGGCGGCATCGTCGTTGGCGGCCATGAAGATGGTGTGCTCCGGAATGGGAAAAAATTGGCTCGACTGGGCGTCAGTGGCGCCACGCATCCAAAGATTCTCTGCGTTCCAGCCACTCATTCCCACCTCGAAGTCCTCTTCGAAGATCATTTGAGCCTGGAGCGCTACCGCCGTGGCAAACAGTAATAGGGTTAAGGTAAAAATCTTTCTCATAAAAAAATCAGAGTTATAGGTTTAGAAAATTGAGGATTGTTCAGAGGTTTTAGTCGGTTATAGGACGAGAAGCCCAAATATGATTATCCGGGCTTAGTAAAATTAAGGATTTTTATCGGCAAAAGGACAAAAAAGTTAAATACTTCCGTTTTGGCCATTACAAGACATTTATATCAAAAAATGTTCAGATGTTCATATATTCCTAAATGCCACCATAAAATCCCCCAAATTCGTTGGAATAAGCTTTGTCTTATAGCTGCCACATGAAGATAAATACCAGCAGAATTGGCGAAGAAATTAGAATTTTGAATTCGAATCTTTTAACTTCCCTTTGTTGTTAGGGCCAACCTTTTGTCGTGCGCTGCGTAGCAAACAGTAGGCTTTTAACGAGGGGATATTTCCCCAAAATACTTGCGCTCCCGTAGCCAAGCTGTTTGTCTCAATTAGTCGCAATCTATGAGAATCGCCGGTTTGCCTTACTTCGCCACGATCGTTTTCCTCCTGTCGCTGCTCCCGCAAGGCCGTGCCCAACTCCCCGATGGTAGCATCGCTCCCGACTTTACCGCCATCGACGTCAACGGCGAACCCCCCCGTCTCTACGAGCTACTCGACCAAGGCAAAACCGTAATCGTCGATTTCTTCGCTACCTGGTGCGGTCCCTGCTGGGACTATCATCAATCCCACACCCTCGAAAATATTTACCAGCAATACGGCCCCAATGGCAGCGATGAATTGGCCGTATTCTACGTCGAAGTCCATCCCATGACGGATCTGGAGGACCTCTACGGGCGGGGAGACAATACCCTCGGCGACTACACCCAAGACATCAGCTACCCCCTTTTCCACGATCATTCCCTGGCCACCCCCTACGATGTTTCCTACTGGCCCACCGTCTACATGATCTGCCCCGACAAACGGACCCGAGAGATCGGACAAATTACCCTCGACGAAGTCGATCACTTCCTACAAAAGTGCCCCAGCCCGGAGGGAGGCAACAACGGCGAAATCCTCGGCTTCGCCAGCGACCTGGATCCCATCTGCCAAGGGGAACAGTACCGCCCCAAAATCCGGTTTCAAAACGCGGGCGCCAACCCCATCTCTCACGCCTCGTTTGACCTGCAGGTCAATGGCGTGGCCGTCCATACCGATTGCCACTGGCAGGGCTACCTCGCCCCCTTCGCCAGCAGCATCGTCGAATTGGAACCCACCGAACTGACGGAAACGAGGGAGCTGCTAGTCGAAGTTGCGGCGGTCAACGGCATCACCGGC
>CALCCH010000186.1 GCA_937899855.1 uncultured Saprospirales bacterium
CTCGATCACCTGGCCCGACCGGAGCGGGACGACGGGCTGCCGCCGCGTTTGCGCGTGACCCTGCTGGTACCCAACATCTACTCCCAGGGGCGCGTCATCGAGCTGATGGAGCAATTCCGCTTCGATGCCCAGGCGATTTGCGATCGCTACGGCGACCGTTGGAGCATTGGCTTCCAAGGCATCGAGGTCCAGGTGCTGTCCGAAAGCGATGCCTCCTTCTTGGGCTTGATGAATCAACTCAAGGATACCCTCCAGGACGAACGCCATCTGGAACGCGGGTGTAAATCCTTGTTTTTGGAGGGTGGGATGGTAACTATCTACTTCTGGGTGCGGCGTAAGTATTACATGGATACATACAGATGCATCTATCGGGGGGGCTGTGCCGGAGCGGGTGGGGTACTGACCTACGCCTTCCTCGAAACGCTGGCCGCCCTGGTGGTGGGGGAGAGCCCCTCGCGGCGCAAAAAGTTTATCTACGGGGTACTGTCGAGCGGCCTGAGTGAGCGGACCAAGATTATGAATACCCTCGAAGAACTCAAGGCCCTCTACGACGATCGTCATCCCCAACTCAGCCGGGAAGCCTTCGCCAGTGATCGTGTACTCCAGGAACTCCAGGTAGACCTCAACCGCCACCTCGACGCTGACAACTTTTCCCTCTTTGGCCAGGACCTGATCGAAATGCTCCGCCGAATCCGCAGCGACGACCAAAGCCTGGCCGATGGCTACGGCATCATCCAGCAGGCCATCGATACCATCGTCGAAAACATCAACGAAGTACTCGACCGCATCGAACCCGGTAAGGATCGCGCCGAGCAAGTGGGGCAGTTCAGCTTGGTCTTATTCTCGGGCCGGGCCTTCCGACTGAATGCCTTCCGAGTGGCGGTGGAGCAGAGCCTCCGCCAACGCTACGGTAATTTTGAGGCCATTTGGAACAGCTACAAAGCCAAAACCGCCTGTCTGTTGGCCCCGGTCAACGTCCCCACCGCCCTGCGTTGTAGCGACCTCATCGGCGAGCCGATGGTGCTGGACCATTCCTCGGAGGAAGCCCCCAAGCTCAATCGGGCGGATCGCTGGATCGCTAAAATCTTTCCCGGCAATGCCGAGAAAAGCCCGTCCCCCAGTATCGAAAACTTTTTTAAACGGGGCCTGCCCATCCGCGACCTCCGCAGTACGGTCTGGATCGGTGGCTTTTCCTACGAACCCAAGGGCTTGCTAAAGGGGGGCAGTACCAGTGGCGACGTCATCTACACCGGTCAGGGCTTTTTGTTGCGCACCGATAGCGAAAGCGTGGCCCTGATGCCACCCAAGCGGATCAAGGGCGAGGAATCGACTCGCGACGTGGAGTTGATCTGGCGTTCCATTTTCCCCAACATCTACAACGAGAACAAAGAGTCCTTGCTCAAGGGCATTCCCGTCAGCCTGCTGGATCGGGCTACATTTGAAAATTCTTAAACCCTCGATAATGTCTTCTTTTTACGCTTCCTCCCGCTGGTACTGGCTTCCGCTCTGCGGCCTGTTGCTGGTAGCTTCGCTCCGGGGCCAACCGGCGCAGTTGCAACCCATTCTCGACGGGCTCCAAAACCAGACCTACTTACAGCTCAAGCAAAACAATGGCTACGAGCTATTGAGCCTACGCCGGGGCGTATTCCCCTACAGCATCGATCCCGAGCGCCAAGAAATAAAGGTGGACTGGGGGCGCGCCGTGAAGTACCAAAAGAATGCGGATGATCTTTTTGTGGTGGCGGAGGGCGCCGAAAACCGCCAGGCTTTTGATGACTTTGTCGTCAAGGTTTGGGGGAAATTGGTGGTGGGAGAAGATGAGACGGAACAGCCCTTCACCGTCAAACAAGTCTACGCAACCTGGAAAGAGGATGACGCCAAATGGAGCAGCCGACTGGTGGGCGAGCAAGTGCCTACGGTAGTGATGCGAACGTCGGAAAAGCGGGCCTGGCGCAACCTCTCGCTACGGAATGCCCTGTCGCACCTCCTGGTCAAGTACGCGGGTGACGAGCGGCAAGTCTGCTACGTACAGGGCTGGAATCTCTTTTCGATTCCGGCGGGTCAATTGGTGGATCGGGTCAAGCAATCGGGCGAACAACTGCTGGTTGGGGACCCCTCCCTGTTTCGGCCGATCCCCACGGAGGTCGAAGCTCGCTCCCAGCAGGTGGAAGAAGTCCAGCAGGGAGAAGTTGACCCCCTACTGCTCTTGCTGGCCCTCCTATTGGGCATCGGGATGGGCTTTGGGTTTCGCTGGCTCTACGAGCGCCAACGGGCTGGCGGCCGCGAAAGTTTTGAAGCGGCCTACTTACGGGCCTTTGATCGCTTCACTGAGCGGGCCCCCGCCTGGACGGGGCGGGGTGGGGGACTTGACTGGTCCAAACTGGTCCGACAACAAGCGGCGGTTCGCAATAGCCCCAGCGTTTTTTTCAATCAACTGGGCGATACTTGGCGCGAGTTGGTCGCGGCGACCGTACCAGCGGGAGATCCCGATCTCCGGCGGATCAAAGGCCAAGCGGATCCCCAGTTGCGGGCCCGAGAAGGCGTGCGCTACCTCAACGAAAAACTGGGGCTGACCGGTCGCCACGCACTGGCCGTCCCCGCTCCCGCCCGTCAAGAACGGGGGAGTACCCCGCCCCAACCTTCGGTGCGGCAGGGGCTCGACAAACTGGTAGGGGGCAAGCGCTTTGACTGGTCGGTCTTGCGGCGGGTGGCGGATGATGATCCGGCCCGGGCCCGTCTGGAGAAGGCGGCCCTGATTTTGAATGGGGTGAGCGACTTGGAGGGCAGCGGTGCGGATTGGGACCGGTCGATGGCACAGGTGGTGGTGGGCCAATTGAGACAATATCAGGTATTGGAGGAGGTGTTGCGGGCTGAGCAAGCCGATCGGGGAGACTGGTCGGAGGCGGCGATCCGGGCGGTGGAGGCCAAGGTGCCTCACTACCAGCGGGGGGCAGTCATCAGTCGGATTGTGGCGGATCGGCGGGCCCTCATCCAGCGGATTCAGGAGGACCGGGTGGCGGAAGCGCGGGTGGCGGATCTCCAGGCCCAGTGTAGGACGGCGGAGGCGGCGCACGAGGAATTGCGGGGCAAGCTCCAATTGGTATGGGAAAATCACGAAAGGTTTTTTCAACAGCTCCGCTCCAAGACGCCCATCGACAATCGCAATAAGGTCCGCACCGAGGACATCCGCTGGTTGGTGGAACAACTGATCGTACTGGCTTTTCGGATGATGAACCTGTCGGCTCACGTCTCCACCTCGGCCAGTTCTGCGACCTACCGTTACGCCACGGCGGGCACGGTGGCAGCCCCCGAGCGCGACCCCCGCATCCAACGCGAATCCGTCGATGCACACGAGGTGCCCACCTATCTGGAGCAGCTCATCAAATTTGTCCGCTACTTTGGGCTATCCCAACTGGAAGGAGTCTTGATCAACGGCTTTGCCATCCATTCGGATTTGTTGACGGCGGAGGTGCTGAAGATTGATACTTTACACCGCTATCGCTGGGTGGGGGAGTGACCGCTACTTCCAGATCCACTCCGAGCGATCGACTACGGACAGGCCCTTTTCCTCCGCGAGCCGTTCGATAAAGGCGCTCGCCTCTCCCTCTTCCAACGCTCGATTGCGGGGCAGGACGAAGGTGTCGCCGATTTGGAGGGTGATGAAAAAATGTGTAGCGATGGTCTCAATTTTTTTTACTTGATCCAGATTGATCTTGGTTTCGCCCACCGGGCTGTTCACCACCAACTGGTCCGCCTCCAGGGCCAGGGTGGAGCTGATGCCGATGCGTCCGACGTGCGTCTCGGCAACGTGTTTGGCGTAGTGGCGTCGGTAGTTTCGGGCGCTGTACTTGGGGTGGAAGAGGATCCACAGCAGGCCAATGATCAGGTAGGTGAGCACCAAGGATAGCGTTGCGCCACTAAAGAAGGCAAAGAGGGCGAAGGCAAACATGATGAGGGGCACGACGAATCGAGACCGGTCTCGGGCGGCCTTTACCGAGGGCTTTTTGGAGGCCGCAAATAATTGGTAGGTGAGGAAGTCTTCCTGGGTCAGGGCATATTTTAGCTTCATAACAGCATTTTCATTCTTTTACACGTACAATTTTAGTTCATTTTTAGCGGAATTACAACAAATCCCGCCACCCGCGCCATCCCCCACGAGGCCTTTTCCCCCACTTCGGTTGTATCACTTCCACCAGTCTTTCCACTCAGATAAGCAGAGATAAACCCCCGTGGGCTAATTTGCCCCCCGAGAGTCGTAATCTGCTTTTTTGACCAAACCGCAAACCCCAGCACCCATGCCCACCGTCTTTACGCTTTCTGGATTGCTCATCGGCACCCTGTTGCTCATGGCTACCCTCAGCGTACTTTGGACGAAGGCCCATTACCGCCGGTTCTACCTGCTCACCACGGCCCTCCTGCTCCAAACCCTCTTCGCCCTCCTGGTGATCGCCCAGTACACCCAACCCCACAACGGCGAGGTCTTTGCCAATGCCGATTACCACCGGCTCGAACACCTCGGCTTTGGCTTCCGCGATTCGCTCCGCCTAGTCGATTCCCTGGCCCCCACCAAAGCCCTCTGGGACCAGCAAAATGGCCGGGTCCACATCTACAGCGACTCCACGGGCAACGCCCTGCTGCTGGACCAGTACTTCGAACCCTTTTTCGTGGAGCGTGCGGGGACCTACCAGTTGCTCAACAATTGCTATCCCCTCGACGTCTCCGAAGGGCTCCGCCTCTACCGGGACGATCAGCTCCTGTTGGAACTGCGCATCGAAGCCGACGGTAAGGGCCGCGCCACCTACGAGTGTTACCACGCCGGCAGCGATCGACGGGCCCGCTGCGATTTTGATCGGGAACTGCAAATTGGCTATCCCCTGCTCGATCTGATCCAAAAAAGTGGCCTGCCCCTCGCCCCGCGTTTGGAGGAGCTGCTGCGCGCCTGCTACCTGCTGCGTACCCGTACTGGCGAGGCCGACCGCCCACTGGGGCCCCTGGTCTTTTTCCCCTCGGCCCGTTTTCACCGGACGCCCGGCTTAAAGGTCGCCGGAGCGACTGGCCCCGCATTCGAATGCCGGGCCGGTCGGCTGCGCTTCCGCGACAGCTTGGCTTACGGGCAGCGCTTTTTTACCGGGATTGGGCAGCGCAAAAGCGCGGTGGCCCGGCTCGAACGGCAGGAGCCCTACACCCACTGGCGCTACGAGCTGCCGCTGCGTTACCAATTGCGGCGGGATAGCGTCAACAACCTCTTTGTATGCTCCAATTACGAAACGGTGGCGCAAAACATTCTGGGGGCGGGCTTTTTCTATCCCGCTTTTGAGCGTCCCGACAATTGGAACCACGTCAATGGCGACCTGCGCTACTACCGGGGCCCGGCGGGCGAACAATTGCGCTTTCGCCTGATCGACCACCAGGGTGAGTTGCCGGAACAAGCCCAGATTTTCGGAGCCAACGAGGTCTTTAGCCTCGCTACCCGGAATCGGGAAAGCCAGCTGGGATGGCACTTCCAAGTCGCGGATTTTCGGGCGACCAATCCGCTGCGGGTCCGTTATCTTTACGCTTTCGTACTCGGCTTTTTTATCCTCGCCCTGGGTAGCCTCTACCTCGTGAGCTTGGATCCCTACGATCCCCAAGTCACCCGTCGGGGCCTGCTGCTCGAAACCCAAATCTACCTGGTGATGGGCGTGCTACTGCCCATCCGCATCATCTTACAGTGGCGGATGAGCACCTTCCCACCCACCGAAGACATTGGGGTCAATACCTTTGCCTTGCTCCGTAGCTTTCAGCATTTTCGGTCTACAATACTGCTGCTGCTCCTGTTTTTTGTGTTGCGCTGCTTGCTCTTGCCACAGCTTCGGTACTGGTGGCGGGAGCGGTGGTACCGTTACGAGCCAAGCTGGGTCCAAGCACTCCGGTACTGGTGGCGACGTGCATTAGTGGGGGAAGATTTTGTGGCTTACGTATCGACTTATTTGGGGGCGCTCTTGGTCGGCAGTCTGCTGCTGGCTTTCAACGATCGGCTGGTGCGGATTGCGCTGCCGGTGGGCCTGTATTTCTTTTTTTACTACTACAACCGCCAACGCCCGCTGTCGACGCGTCCTTGGTGGCAGCCCAGTCCCTTTGTCCTTTTCAACGCCCTGGTGGCCCTGGTGTACCTCAGTTTGCGAGATGCGGGTTTTGCCGTCATCTTCCTGCTCTTTCTCCTGCTCGCCCGCGCTTTCGATCAGTACATCCGTCTGCGGGAGGGGCGGTCGCAGCACCTGCGGCGGGATGTTTTGCTGTTCGTATTAGCTTCCTTTGGGATGGCCCTGGCCCTGCGTTTTGGAACGTCCCTCATCCGGTGGACCTTTTACGTGCTGACCGAATTTCCCCAGTGGTCCTTTGCCCTGTTGCTGTTGGCACTGCTGGCCGTGTTGTCGTATTTCTTGCGCGCTCTGGCGCAGTCCTGGCCGGGTGCCTGGCGCTACCGTCGGGGGGTGTTGCGGGTTTTTCCGGGGGGCTTGTTGTTGCTGGGCCTGCTCGTGGTGGTGGCCCGGGGCGACTACCTCAGTCGGCAGGTCGATCACTTTAGCTACGTGCGGTTTCGGGCGGAGATTCAACAAAAGCCGATTGACGAAATTTTGTTGGCGACCGACTTCAATTCCAAGGCGGCGGCGGATGCCCTGCGGGCGGCGCAGAACCAGTGGTTTATCAATACCTATTTGGAAGAATCGAAGAAAAATCGCGGGAGTTATTTTACCCTGCAGGAGCACTTCAATAAGGGCGTCAGCTATCTCACTCAGACCACTGATCTGGTCGTCCCGCGGTATCTGATCGCCGAGCATTCGGAGTGGTTGGTCAAGTGGCTCATTGTCCTCTGGCTGGCCCTGGCCTTTTTCTTTTTCCACCGCCACCGCCTGGATCGGGGCCCGGCCAATTTGGTTTTCCAACTGCTGCTCTTGTTGTTTACCATCACCTACTTTATATGGTTGACCGCCACCAACCGCTTTATTTTCTTTGGCCAGGACTTGCCGGTGATCAGCCTCACCAGCGTCTTTACCCTCGTTCTGTCCTTCGGCATTTTTGTGACCATCATCTGGCAGGCCTACCGGATTCCCCCCGCCGTCGAACGCCGCTCCGTAGCTTCCCTACACCACCTGCTCCAATCCCTTTTTCCTTTCGCCGTCATCCTGCTGCTGGGCCTGATGATCCAACGCAAAACCACGGTGTATCCCAACAAACGCTTCGACGTCAACCGGGCCATCAGCCAGGTCAAAAGCGACGTCGACCAACTGAACCAATACTTCGTGGGCTACCAGCAAATCCTGTCCAAAAATCGGGTCAGCCTCGGCGAGGCCCCACTCGATACCCTACTGCGGGTGCTCAACGACAAAATCGATTACGATCCCACGAGCGAGACGCTGGGGGAAATCATCCGCAGCCCCTTCACCAAAAGCATTTACGACGACTTTCTCCAACTGCCCGAAAAACGCGATCCCAACCACATCCTCCACCTGCGTCGCAGCGTGGATGGCCACTTTTTCTTCGCCGTCAACCAACAGTTTTTCGTCATTCCACCCCCGCGCAGCTATCGCGAAAATTGGGAAGGCGATCTGCTGGCCGT
>CALCCH010000187.1 GCA_937899855.1 uncultured Saprospirales bacterium
AACCGGCGGTACCAGGTCGTCTCGGTGATGGGGGCCGGGTTGTAGGAACTGGCGTCACCATTAGTAGCAGCCCAAGGACCATTGGAAGAGACGGTCGACAACTGCCAAGTATACTCCAGCGCACCACTGCCTCCGGTCGGTAAGCCCGCGTTGGCGATGATACCGGGATTGAAAGGGTCGCAAGCCATCTCGTTTCCGCTGATCGCTCCACCGGCCGTCACATTACTACAAGTCGGACCACCCGAGCCGTCCGTAACGTTGACGGTATAATCTTCGACCTCACCCTGTTCAAATATTTCGCAGGGCTCGGGATAAGCACCCTTCTTCATCGATACCCGCATCCGCGTAGCACCCAGCGGTGCCGCAGCGGGAATGGTCAGGCTCGTGTTGACGGTGGCGTTTCCATTATTGGCCTCCACGACCTTTTCCCCCACATCTTCAAAATCTCCATCCCGGTTGAAATCAATCCACACCCGCCAGAATAGGTCGGTTTGGTGTCCCGACCAACTCAAGCCAGGATCCAAGTCGATCGAATAGGACAGGCCCCGCTCGGCGTTGGTACTGACGTTGGTACTGACGTTGGTGTAATCGCCATAAAGGTCCTTAAAAGAGCTGTGGTCAATATCGGCAAAGGTGACCCGCTCGATCCACTCCACCCAGGGTTGATTGCCCCGACTGGCACAATAATCCGGTGGATTCCCACCCACCTGGGTTACGTTAAAGCTCCGTTCGACCGCCGGGGCGGGGTTGTAGCTGGCGTTACCCGCCTGGCTCGCCCGGATCGTCACCGTACCCGGCGTCCCATCCAGACTGACGGTATTCCCATTTAGCGTTGCTGGCCCCGAAACGAGGCTAAAACTCACCGTTAGCCCCGAACTCGCCGTCGCCGACAAGCTAAAATCCGGATCGGTCGTCTCCTTATCCGCCAGCGGACCAAAGTCGATCGTCTGGTCCAGCAAACTGGGATTGACCACACTAAAGCTCCGCTCCACCGCCGGGGCGGGATGGTAGGTAGCGTTGCCCGACTGGCTCGCCCGAATCGTCACCGTACCCGGCATCCCATCCAGACTTAGCGTATTTCCATTCAAGGTCGCGGGGCCCGAAACGAGGCTAAAACTCACCACCAGTCCCGAACTCGCCGTTGCCGACAAATTAAAATCCGGAGCGGTCGTCTCCTTATCCGCCAGCGGACCAAAGTCGATCGTCTGGTCCAGCAGCGGGGGGCTTCCCGTGGCAAAGACCAAGTAGCTGAACTGCTCGGTGGTGTGGGCCCGTTCGGGATCGCTAATTTGGTCCTCGTCAACCGCCACCTTAATTTGGTCGTTGCCAATCGCCGCGCTGCCCATCAGTACGGGCCAGCCCCCATTGTTGCCATCCATCCCCATTGCCCCCAGCAACGCAACGTCCGCATTGCTCAAACCATTGAGCGGGTAGGCATAGCCCCCGGCTTGTCCGTCGACCCCACCCACGATGTCGCTGCCCAACGCCGCGTAAAAAGGCAAACCCTCCAGGGTACCAGTGCCCGCCTCGATGATCACCAGACCGAGCGTTTCGTCGACCCGGGGCTTATCGTTGTCTTCCCCCACGTGTTTGCCCGCCGCCAAACTGCTGGCGCTCGGTGGATCAAACTGGGAACCATCGGTACTGGCCCAAAATACCGCCCAGTCCGCATCATTGTGACTCATCACCTGCCCCAGCACCACGGGATTGGTATAGCCATTGGCGTAGGTCCGACCTTCCCGCGACCAGTTGCCAATGTCGGCCGTCAGATTGGAATTGACCCGTTGGGCCTCCATTTGGATGCCGTGTTCAGCGACGTTGTATACCCCCTCCTCCACCACCAGGTAGTGTACCGTATAGTTGCTCAGGTTTTGTTCGGAGGGATTCTGGACGCGGAGCTCAAAGCTGTTGCCCGCCGCGTTGCGTACGCGGGTAACGGCGGGAAGATCGCTGCTCCCGTCGAGTTGTACCGTAGCAATGACCACGGGGGAGACGTAGGTATGGTCCAGCGTAATGGTTTTCCAGCTGCTGCCGACCTGGGTATCGAGCCCCGCTTCCGCTTGGAGGGGCGCGGCGGGGGGATTGGGATCCCAGGGGGAAAGGAAGTTGCCGGGGATGGGGCGTTGGAGGGTCCCGCTGGGCAGGCGCCAACCCACCGCCAGGTTGTCGCCACCAGAAGCTTCCTTCATCAAGGCCTCGATGTAGTAACGTTGGTCCTGCACCAGAAAAATCGAAGCGGATTGTTGATCGGGGAATTTGTCCCACTGGCGGGAGTTGGTCCAGGTAGGAACGGTAGCGATCAGGGACTTATTGGCTGGATTATCGTTGGAGCTCAACCACAGTTCGCCATTGTCATCACTAGCGATCCAAAAGGTATAGCTGCCCGTCTCGGGAGCGCAAAAGTAGCCCCGGACCCGGACCCCATAGTCGTTTTGTACATCGGTGGGGATTTCAAAAATATTGATTTCCGTGGTGGCATCGGGTTCGGTATTGAGCGGAATATCGTTGACGGCAGTGCCGCCGATTCCCGTCCAGGATTCCATGGTAATGGATCCGGTACCGACGCAGGAGGGAGGTGGAGAAGCCATCACCGTAAAGCTTTGTTCCACCGCGATGGCCGGAGCGTAGGTAGGGTCACCACTCTGGACCGCCCTTAGTATTACCGTACCCGGTACGCCTACCAGGTTGACTTCACCATTGACGATACTCGCGGGGCCTTCGGCCACGTAGATGCTGACGGGCAGCCCCGAACTGGCACTGGCGCTGGCGTTGAAGGGGGGCGCGTTGGTGAGGCGGTCGCTGATCGGGGCGAATTTAATCGTCTGGGTCG
>CALCCH010000188.1 GCA_937899855.1 uncultured Saprospirales bacterium
TCGCCGGGCTGGGAGAAGCGCCCCTGCGCTACGTTCGGGTCGACGAGCGTTTCCGGATGGACCTCGACGATTTGCGCCGCCAAGTTGCCGCCGACCGGGCGGCCGGACTGCGCCCCTTTCTATTGGTCGCCTCCGGTGGAACCACCGATACCGGTGCCATCGATCCGCTCGATGAATTGGCCGATCTGGCCCAGCGGGAAGACCTCTGGTTTCACGTCGACGCCGCCTACGGCGGCTTTTTCCTCCTCGCTCCCGAAGTTCGAGCCGACTTTAAGGGCATCGAACGCGCCGATTCCATCACCATCGATCCCCACAAGGGCCTCTTTTTGGCCTACGGTACCGGCGCGCTCCTAATTCGCGACGTGGCCGCCCTCCGCGATACCCACTACTACCTGGCCAATTACATGCAAGACACCATCGGTGCCGATGCCGAGCTCAGTCCGGCCGATCTCTCGCCCGAGCTGACCAAGCATTTCCGCGGCCTGCGGATGTGGTTGGCCCTCCAACTATACGGCGTCAATACCTTCCGCGCTACCCTCAGTCAAAAGCTCTGGCTTTGCCGCTACTTTTACCAGCGGGTCCAACAACTGGGCTTTGAAGTGGGCCCCCCACCCGAACTCTCGGTGATGATCTATCGCTACCGTCCTCCCCAGGGCGATGTCGATGCCTTTAACCGTCGCTTGGTCGACGAGGTTCGTCGCGACGGTCGGGTCTTTCTGTCCTCCACCAGCATCGACGGCGTCTTTTGGATTCGCCTGGCGGTGTTGAGCTTTCGTACCGATCTGTCCTGGATCGACCGCTGTCTGGGCGTGTTGGAAGAAAAAGTGGTCCTGCTCCTCACCAACGAACAGAGCCGGATGCCCTCCTGAGCACCCGGCCGTTAAACATGGGATTATTTTGCTTTTTTGAGGCCGCCAAAGCGGCGATGATCAGTCCCTTGGTTCGAGACGAACGACTTGTTGTTCTACGGAGATCAACTGGCCGTTGTCTAGGATTTGGTAGTATGCTGGTTGTGTTGCTGCGTCGTTAGCAAGCAAATGAAGCGCGTTGATTTCGATGACGTTATCTTCTCTGAGGTGCAACAGCCCTTCCGTTTCGAGGGTAGCGGTACGCTCCCCGGTATGGCGGTTGACGATGCTGAAATGATTTTGGTAGGGGCAGATATCACAATCACTGGGAAAGTAGGGCACCCAAAAGCCCAGGAGGTCTTCGCTCAGCGGAATGACTTTTTGGTAGGGTTCCATCTCCGGGTTGAGGGCTACGCCGTAGAACTTTTCGGCGAGGTGGATGGGCATGGAGTGGCCCTGTTCGGCCAATTGGTGAAAAACGGCTAAAAGGTCGGAATCGGAGCATTCGGAGCTGGCGTTTTCGATCTTCATGGCCGCGATGAGGGCCAAATTGGCGCGGTCCCGATCGGAAAGTACTTTCGTCTCCGCACTCCCCAGCGCGATGATTTCGTTTTTCAGCACGTTGAGCTCATTTGCGGGCATGTACCGCAGGTCTGCTTCGGTCAGCTGCTGGTGGAGAAGGTGGCCGTAGCGTTGGCTCAGGGCAAAGGGGCCAGAGGCCAAGAGGCCGAGCAGCAGGAATAAGCTGGCGGTTGCGCGCATGGATGGATGGCTTAGTGGTTGACGGATACTTTTGGTGGGGGAGGGGAGTGGGCGAAGCGTGGGGGGAAGCTGGCTTACTGATCTACTTTGCAAATATGACTCCAAAAAAGCGGGGGTGGAGGTAAGAGGGGCGTTAGAGAAAGTCGACGTCGACGGCGTAGGGGTAGTTCATGAGGTATTTAATGGCGCGCTGCACGTCAAAGCCTTCGAAGACCACGGCGTAGAGCATTTCCGTAATGGGGACGTGCAATTTAAAGTGCTTGGCGAGTTGACGCATGATGCGGATGGTGCGGACGCCTTCGGCCAATTCGGGCATCGTAGCGCGGATGTGTTCCATAGATTCTCCCTGGGCCAGTCGCGTGCCGAAGGTATAGTTGCGGCTCTTGGTACTGGTGGCGGTAGCAACGAGGTCGCCGATGCCCGCCGTCCCGATAAAGGCCCGGCTGTTGGTCCCCATGGCTTTGCCGAGGTTGACCATTTCCATCAAGCCCCGCGTAATCAGCATGGCCTGGATGTTTTTCCCCAAACCCAATCCCCCCAGGATTCCCGAGCCAATGGCCACAGAGTTTTTGAGTGCTCCCGCAATTTCGGCCCCGAGGATCTCGTAGCTGCCAAAGACGTGAAACTGTGGGCTGTCCAGTACCCGCCGCCCATTCTTGATTACCTCGGAAAACTTACTGCCGATGACGGTGGCGGTGGGTTGGCCTTCCATAATTTCGGCCGACAGGTTGGGGCCCGACAAACAACCAACGCGTACCACCACACTTTCCTGCCGGATCACCTCACTCATGGTATGGACGTGTTTGCGCAGCAGAACCTGTTCGCCCAAGCGATCCTCCTCGACGCCGGTCAGATCGAGGCCCTTGGTACCGTGGATCAGGATGTGGTAGGGACGGAGGTAGACCGACAGGTTTTTCATCATCTGGCGAAAACTACCGGAGGGGACGATGGGAAAGATGAGCCGGCACCTTTCCCCCAGCTCTTGGAGGTCATTGGTTGCCCGGATTCTTTTCGACAAATCGACGCCGAGGTGGTGATGGCTTTGATTGATGCGTTCGACGAGCTCTGGCTGGCGGCTAAACAGCAGGACATTGGTATTGTAGGCGATGAGGTTGGAGATGGCGGTTCCAAAACTTCCCGCGCCAATGACGCCTACTAACTCCTTGGTGGTATCGCTCTTGCTCAAGTTTCTCAAAAATTAATTCAACGATCCAATCAATTGTACGGCGATTGGGACTTGGCAGTTTGCGCTGCGGGGGCCATTTTTTCCGATATTGGTCGGGCCATCCCCAATCGACGCCACAATTTTACCATTTTTATCCAATACCATGGTAGTCGGATAGCGGATGATTTCAAAATCGTGGGTTCCCGACACTCCGCAAACAATCGGGAAAAATAGGCTGTTTAAGCTCTGTTTAAGTTCTGTTTAAGGAAATGCTAAAAAACCAGCTGTGATGTACCACCATTTTTGCACCAAATGCTCCCTCTTTTTTCTCCTGGGCGCGCTCCTTTACGCCTCGGCCTGTTGGTCGCAGACGGCCGAACTACAGCTTCCTCCCCAAGCCAGTACGGGCCCGGGCAGTGGGGAATACCAGCACGAAGAGGTACGCTTTCTCGATTTTGCCAGCGAGCAGGATGGCTACTGGATTATTCTTCCCGCCGCTCCCAACCCGACGCGGGCGCCCGTCCAGGTCATCGTCCACGGCTACAGAGCTT
>CALCCH010000189.1 GCA_937899855.1 uncultured Saprospirales bacterium
TGTGCACTGAGGGTGGTAAAGTGACTGAAGGGGCTGGTTTTACTGGCCATCCGGGTGAGGAATTGCAGCAGGGTGCGTTCGCTTTGCAATTCTTTTTTGCGAAAACGCAGCGGGTCTTTGTGTCGGTAGCTGCGCAGTCGTTGCTCGCTGGAGGTGCTGGAAAAGGGCAGGCCCAGAAGCAGGGCGGGCGTATCGACCAGCGCCTGAAGTCGATGCCGGTGCCGAAGGACTTCCGCCGCGTATTGTTCCCGCCAGCGCTGGCGCCCGGCTTCCAGTTCCCGACCGGCTGCCTCCCATTCCCGGAAGGATTTTGCCAGGGCCCGGGCCGACGCATCGCCGGTAAAAAGGGCGGCGTATTTGTCGAGTCGTAGCCGGCGGTCGCGGTGGAGGTCGCGACGGAGGTTTTGGAGGGGATGGCGGCGGCGGTAATCTTCCTGACGCTGGATAAAGTCGCTCAGTTGCTGGCTGAGGAGGTCTTTGCGCTGTGCCCGCTGGGCGATTTGCTCCAACAGGGCGGGCCACCCTTCGGTTGGTCCGTGTAGCCCCGCCAGTTTGTCTAGGCTCAGGCCCGCCAAACGGAGGAGTACGAAGGGGAAAAGTTTCATGGCTGTGGGTACTAGGTCCCGGTAAGTTAATACTTATTGAACAAAGCGTAGAATTGATCAAAGATTCGTTGGATAAAACGGCGATCTTCCGAGATGATCTCGGCGATGCCCGTCATCTTTTGGTCGAAGTTGAGTTCTTCGTTGAAGGAGGTCAGGAGGCCATCGGGCAGCTCGACGCGAATGGGATATTCCCGCGCCTCGTTGGGAATCCGGCCCTTGCTTTCAAGCACGCCCCGCACTACCCCGTACTCCTCGTAGGGGTATCCCTCCACCCGGATGATGACCTTGTTGCCAATCTCCACCTTCCCCAAACCCCGCGTGGGCAAGAAGGATTTCCCAATCTGCTCGTCCCCATCAATTGGAATGACCGACATGACTATGCTGCCCTCGTTGACGAATTGTTTTTCGCTGCGGTAATCCGCCACCAGAGACACGGTCCCTTCCATTGGAGCAATCAGCAGGTTTTCGCGTTTCCATTTGTCGACTTCTGCCTTCATCTTATTGATGTGCTGTTGGAGCTCGACGAACTTGTTCTTTTGGTTCTCATCCCAATCCAGGCTGATGTTGGTCTTTTGGCTTTCGATTCGGGAGATGGACACCCGCTTGTCCGATATTTCGGTACGGATCTCCTGCATCTGGCGATCCACGACGGCCCGGCGCGCCACGGCATCTTCCAGGGTACTCCGGCTTTCCGTTCCGTCCGAAAACAATTGCTGGATCACCCTCACCTGATTGTCGCGAATGCGGTATTCGTTGCCGGCCTTCTGCAGCTTTTTCTCCAATTCGCGGATACTGCTGTTGATCGAGCGGATTTCGAGATCCAATTTGTCCTTGCGTTGGATGTCGTAACGCGAGCTGACGATATTGGTAAAGTCCTTGAACAGTTGGACAAAACGGGAATAATTGATCTGGAGCCCCCCCAATTGGAGCCCTCCCGGAGGTTCAAAGTCCAAAAAGTCCTGAATGTCAAACAACTGCATCTCCACCGCCAGGCTGTCGAGTAAGAGGACATCTTCCAGATCCGCTTGGTTTTGGATAACGCCCATGATTTCACCGTAGCCCACCACCGAATTTTCATCGACGAATACCCGGGCGAGGTGTCCGCTCTTTTCGGCCACCACGGCGACGGGCTCGATGGAGGTGGTGATGGTCATCGGTACCGTTACCACGTCGGGATACTTGATGAGGTAACTGAAATAGCCCAGCAGCAGCACACCAATCACCACAAAGGTCGTTCCCCAGCGGACAATCCACCGCGGGGGGGTGCCCAGTATTTCCTGGACTTCATCACTTCGCAACTCAATTTTTTCGTGTTCTTCCATCGCTAATTGCGCTTAATTTCCTAGTTCGAGTTGGTTTTTCACGAGGTGGAAGTAGGCCCCCCGCCGCTGCGTCAACTGCTCATGGGTACCTTGCTCAATGACCTCGCCCTCTTCCAGCACGATGATGTTGTCCGCATTTTTGACCGTACTCAAACGGTGCGCCACCACCACCACCGTCCGTCCTTGGAAAAAGGCCTCCAGGTTTTCCATGATGATCATCTCGTTGTAAGCATCGAGGGAGTTGGTGGCCTCGTCAAAGAAGATGTACTCCGGGTCTTTGTAAACGGCGCGGGCGATGAGGAGACGCTGCTTTTGCCCCTGACTGAGCCCCATCCCGTCCGGTCCGACCTTGGTATTATAGCCCAGGGGGAGAGACTCCACAAAATGTTGGAAGTTGGCCACCTTGACCGCCTCCAATAAACGCCGCCGATCGACCACATCGTCTCCCAGGGCAATATTTTTGGCGATGGAGTCGGAAAAGATAAATCCTTCTTGCATCACCACCCCCACCTTGGACCGCCAGAGTTTGTTGAGCAGGTTATTAAGGCTGATGTCGCCCAAGCGAACCTGCCCGTGGGTGGGTTGGTAAAAATTGAGCAGCAGCTTGAGGATGGTGGTCTTACCACTACCACTCGTCCCCACGATCGCGGTTTGCTTGCCCCGTGGAATGTCGATGGAGACGTTTTTGAGTACCATGGGGGAATGCGGCCCGCTGTACTGAAAGGAGACCTTCTCAAAACTCAGGTCGCCCGCCTCGGGCAGGATGGTAATTTTTTCTTCGATTTTCTCCTCGTCCTCGCGCATGTGGATTTCGTTCATCCGCTCCAGGCTGATCTTGGCGTCCTGCGCCGAGTGGATAAAGCGGACCATCTGCTCTACCGGGCCATTGAGTTGTCCGATGATGTACTGTACGGCCAGCATCATTCCGAGGGTCATTTGGCCATCGATAACGGCCTTGGCGGCGAGGAAGGAAATCAAGATGTTTTTGGATTCGTTGATAAAAGTGG
>CALCCH010000190.1 GCA_937899855.1 uncultured Saprospirales bacterium
CCGTGGTGTGGAACCTGTACAAGATCGAGGACCAGTGGGACAATAGCCTCAGCTTTTTCTACGACCGCGTCGACGACCTGAGCAATTACCCCCTGCGAAAACATACCGAGGCCAGCTACCTGAGCCAGATCATCTCCTCCAACGGTAGTAAGATCCTGTTTAACTACAATCCCAAATCCAGCTACGAATACCACGAACCCCACCGCGAAAATTCGGAACCGGATGCCTATCAGGAGCGCTACGAAAAAAAGTACCTGAGCAACATTCAGATTTTCAACGTCAAGAACAGCCTGATCTACACCTATCTCCTAGGCTACCAAGTCCCCTACGATGTACCCAGTCGCCGCCGTAAGCGCTACCACACCAGCATTACCCAGCGCAACCGAAGCACCCAGACGCTGCCCCCGCAAAGCATTGAGTACAATACCACGGGGACTTACAAGGGTGGACTCAAAAAGGTGACCTATCCCATGGGCGGCACGGTGACCTACAATTACCAAAACAAGTACTTGTTCTACAACGGCTCCAATCGCTACACGGGCTCCATCCCCAGCAATTCGGGCTACTACTACCACGCCGCCTACGTCCGCGACAATTACGTTCTCAAGCTCTACCGCTCCGTCACGGAGTACAGTGGGCAAAAGCACCGTTTTAAAATTGTCAAACACTGGTGGAACGGCATGCACTGGCAGAGCGATGAATACGTCATTCCCAACCTGGTGAAGGTGGACAGCTATCGCCGCTTGGAAAACATGCTGGCCATTTTTGAAGAGGATTTTTACGGCGTAGCCGTCTACGAAAACGACCGGGCCCACATTTACGTCTGGCACATCAAACCGGACGGTCGGGAATGGTTGAAATACCAACATACCTATCTCCACATCGGCTCGGAACGCCCCCAGTTTTTGTCAGGGGACAATTTCGTCGCCATCGGCGCTCACCGTACGGGAAGGATGTATACCTACTACTGGACAGGCTCTTCCTGGTCCTACAAGCAAATCAACCAGGGCTCGGGACAGTTTTATTACGCCGCCAATAACAATTTCATCCTCTCCCTCGACGAGGATGGTGGCCCCGATATGGTTACCAACATCAGCTACTACGACAATTACTACATCCACTATCTGAATGCGGAAAAACGCTGGATCACCAAGTCCTGGTCGCAGAAGGCCACCCAAAACATCGCCTCGATTGAAACGCCGAGCTATTTTTACCCCTCCAACTCCATGGCCGGCTTTGTAGCCGATGACAATCCCGAACTCTTTTTACGATGGGACATCAACTACAACCTCCAGTACGTCGATAATGTGCTCGGAGCCTACGACGATCGCAACCCCATCCAACCGGTGCTGGGTAGCATGTATACCCTGACCTGGTGGTCGTCCAAAAACCCGATCAAAACGGCTCGTTTCAATGGCCTCAACTGGTCCGTCCGCAACCTCAGCACCGACAGTCCCTACAAGACCTTCTTTGGGGAGGACATCATCGGGACCCGCGAGAACTCGGGCCTAAAACGCTATTTCAACTACCGTTACAATCCGAACTACAACAACTGGGGCAAATACTACCTCAGCCCCAGCTATACACCGCCCCTGCTCAACTCGCGTCACAGTGGGATCGCCGCCAATTTTATGATCGCGGGTAATGGCGTGTACAAGCGCAACACTTCCGGCACCTACTCCTACCAACGCAAGGTGCACAATACCTACCACAACGACCTCACCCAGACCAACAGCATCAATCAGGTCTTCGTCGAACTTTCCGAATATACGCCTTTTGGAGGCGGGGGTTCCATCGCCTTTAAGGAGGGTAAATTGTACTACCAGAACAAGGAGACCGGCAACATCGACGAGATCAACATGGGCGCGCGTTCGCACGTGGGGGGCAGTAGTGCCTTTGGGGGCTACCACACTTTTATGAGCAATAAGAGCCTGTGGGTACGCAACAACCACAACCAGAGCAGCTTTAGCACTTACCTACACCGGATGATCGACGAGAAGGTCAATAACTACGTCTACAACATCGTGGTGGACAATATCGTGATCAACGATGGCGAGGGCCACAATCGGAAGGTTACCTATCAGTACAGCAACCCCACCCGTGTTCCCGATGACGATGCGACCTTCTACAGTACGGTGACGGTGCGCAACCGTGGGACCGGCAGTGGCAACATTGGATGGGTCACCAAGACCTTCAATACGGGCGGAGACGATTTGCGGCAGGTCGGCTTGCCCCTGACGGTGACGACTTACAGTTCGTCGGGTACCAAAGTACAGGAGCGCGTGATGGACTGGCAGTTGAATACGAAGTATTATTCCAACGGCTCGTCTACTGTGGGGCAGGGCTATTACGTACGCATGAAACAACAGACCGATCGACAGTTTTTTGACAGCGGTCAGTTTGTGGAAACGTCTACCAGCTATTACTACAATACCTACGGCTTACTGAGCTCCAGCAATCGCACCAACAGCAAGGGCAAGACCGAACGGACGGAGGTGCGTTTTGCCTACCAAAACTACAGCTGGGTCAACAGTCGCCACATGCTCGATTTTCCCTACGAGACGACCAGTAGAATCGATGGTCAGATCACCTCGGTAGACCGCATCGTCTGGACCATAAGTGGCAGTAAAGTCTATCCCAATTCCAACTGGACCCGGATCAACAACCAGCCCCTGCGGATGAACAGTCAGACTACACGATTGGATGGCTACGGCAATGTGATGGAAAGTAGCAACGGCCGTGGCATTTACAATACGGTGCTCTACGCCTACGACAACCTCCACCCGGTGGCCACCATTACCAATGCTCGCTACACCGACGTGATCAACGAGCTGGACGTGAGCTACAGCGGCTTGCAAACCCTGAGTACGAGTAGCCTAAAAACCGAACTCACCAAGCTGTACTCCCGCATGCCCGAGGCGATGATCGAACTCACCTTTTACGATGACAATGGCAACATCACCTCCCAGATCGACTCGCGGAGGGCGGAGATGAAGCACGCTTACGACGGATTCAACCGCCTGATCCACACGACCAACGCCAGCAATCAAGTGATCCAGAAAAATGTTTACAACTACCACTAAGCGCAACACCAACAATGAAAAAAATAATATTTTTCCTCGCCCTGCTCGGGGCCTTTTCGTCCGGCGCCCAGTCGCTGAACAAAAACTTCACCCACGTCATCGAGCCCGTCACCCCCATGTCGATCGGTACCGTCAACCTGATCCTCAGTAGCGGCAATGGTGGGAACTTGATCGAAAACATCAACTACCGCGACGGCCTTGGCCGACGCCTGCAAACCATTGCCAAAGGCCAGAGTCCCTCCGGTAAGGACATCGTCCGACATTACCAGTACGACCAGTACGGCCGCCGGGAGCGCAGCTACCTGCCCCTGCCGAGTAATCAGAGCAGCGGAGCCTTTATCAGCAGCCCCGTATCCGGTATCCACTCCTACTACTACAATGAGTACGGCGACAACCACCCCTACGCCCAGACGCGTTTTGAAAGCTCCCCCCTCAACCGCATTCTGGAAAGTACCGGCCCCGGCGACGACTGGGCGCTCAATGCCAGTAGCGATTACGACCGCACCATCAAGATGGAATACGGCACGAACGGCAGCTCCGATATTCGCCGCTTCGACGTCGCTACCGACGGCAGCCTCAGCGCCAGCTACTACCCCAGTAACAGCCTGATCAAAACCGTCACCAAAAGCGAAAACTGGCAACCGAGCGACGGCCAGGTCAACACCACCGAAATATACACCGATAAAAATGGCCGCAAGATCGCCGAGATCGTCTTTGAGCGCAACAGCAGCTACGTCGTCGAGGAGCGGCTGACGCAGTACGTTTACGACGATCTGGGGCGGCTGCGCTACGTCCTGCCCCCCAAGTTTTTTGCGGGTAGCAATAGCAATTTTTTGGATTACAGTGTCAACTGGCCCCTCCAGGATTTTATCGAATCCGGCACCTACCTCGGTAGCATGATCCTTACCATCAGCAACAACGTCCTCCGTCTCCGAGCCCTCCAGAATACGAACCAGAACGGCTTCATGACGCTGCGCCCCAGTACCACCAAAATCCTGAATACCACCCCCGACCTACCCGATCGCTATCTGGGTAAAGTCATGGGCGAGGAAATCTTCGGAGGAGCTTTGGTCCAGATCGGCAACGCCAACATCGTCAACGGCAACCTGGTCATCACCCGAATCGCCAGCATTCCCTTTAGCTCATTCAGTATACTGGTTGACGTGGACCTCAACAATGGATTCGATTACAGCCTCCTCGACGAACTGGCCTACCAGTACGAATACGACGACTACAATCGGATCATCGCCCAGAAGGTCCCGGGCAAGGGTTGGGAATACCTCGTTTACGACCAGTTGGACCGCCCCATTCTCACTCAGGACGCCAATCTGAAGGCGCAGAACATCTGGTTGTTTACCAAGTACGACGCCTTTGACCGGGTGGCTTACGGCGGTCGTTTTTTCAGTACCAAAACCCGCGCGCAATTGCAAACCGATGCGGACAATGCCATCACCAGCAGCGGCAATCCGTCCAATATCGAAGAACGGCGCCTCACGGCTTGGTACTTCGGCGGGGTGGTGATGAATTACACCAATAATGCCTTCCCCACCAGTGGGATCACGGAAATTTTGACGGTGACCTACTACGACAACTACAGCTTCAACGATCCCCAACGCCCCGCTACGCCCTCCTCCGTGCTGGGCCAGCCGGTGACCTATTTTGTGCAGGGCTTACAGACCGGAAAGTGGATCAAGACGGTGGGGGAAAATACCTGGACCAAGGTGTATACCTACTACGACGCCCAGGGCCGGAGCGTTCGGGTTTTCCAACGCAACCACCTGGGGGGCTACACCCAAACCGATAACGGCTTGGACTTCCGGGGTAAAGTTACCCAAACCGAAACCCGCCACCGCCGTACCGCCATCACCCCCGACGTACTCATCAAGGACAATTTTGAGTACGACCAAGCCGAGCGGCCTACCCTCCATTACCAACGCATCAACAGCCAAACCACCGAGACCATTACCCGCAACACCTACAATGGACTGGGACTGTTGACCCAAAAACGGGTGGGTGGAGCCTACAGCAGCAGCAACAGCATTGCGGCGCTCCAGCACGTCGACTACAAGTATAATATCCGGGGCTGGCTGACCGAAGTCAACGACGTCAACAACCTGACCTTCAGCGGTGACCTTTTTGCCTACCGCATTTCCTACAACGGGACCAGTCAGGGAACGGCCAGTGTACCCAAGCGCTACAGTGGACAGATCAACCAAGTGATCTGGCGCTCGGCCCGCGATAATGTCAAACGGGCTTACGCCTACAGCTACGACGACCTGAGCCGTCTCAAACGCACCTACTATCGGGAAGGTACCGCGCTCAATTCGGGTACCAACCGACACGATACCTACGACATTGCCTACGATGCGAATGGCAACATCACCAACCTGCGACGCAACAACCAGTACGGTGGTCTGATCGACCGGATGACCTACAACTACGCCGGCGGCGGCAACCAGCTGACGGGCATCCGCGACTACGCTTCGACGTCGACGGGTTTTAAGGATGGCT
>CALCCH010000191.1 GCA_937899855.1 uncultured Saprospirales bacterium
ACGGCGGTGTTGCTTTGGTCAAAGCCACGGACGTTGATCCGGGCATCGCCAAATCCACCCCCCGACTTGGTGACGTAGATGGAGGGCGTATTTCTCAGGATTTCGGGAAATTCCTGGTTGCCCACCCGAGCCTCAATTTGGTCGCCCTTGATGGTCGTTACCGCTACGGGCGTCTTGCGATCTACCGCCAGCGAAGCGATGACCTCCACCTCCGCCAAACCAATGGCGTCCGAAACCAGGTTGATTTTACCGAGGTTGGTATCACCATTAGCTACGCTAACAGCTTGTTCGATTTCGGTGTAACCAACGTAAGAAATGAGGAGGGTGTAATCGCCGGCGTCCAGACCAGCCAGGTTAAAGTTACCGTCGAAGTCGGTAATCGTACCCGTGTTGGAGCCTTTGATCTGGACCGAAGCACCGATCAGGCCTTCTTTAGTTTCCTGATCCAGGATCGTACCACTGACGCTTCCCTGAGCGAGAACCATCATCGTACAAAACAAGGATAAGGTGAGAGTAGTAAATATCCTTTTCATACAAAATAGGTTTAGTAAGTGTTTGGTAAATGATATTGTGGCACAAATTTACTGTAGCCCCCCGCCAAAACCAAAGGGCGAGCGCTTTAACTTTTCATTACCAAATGATTAAGTTTTCCCCACTTTTTTCAAAAGAATGATGCTCAACCCCTTACACATCGGTAAAAGACCAAGCTGTCTCTCCTCCCCAAAGTCTTAGTAACGGCAATTCCCCCTTTCCTCCGAATTTTTGCGTCCGGAGGGGCCAAAAGCCCAAAGAATGCCCCTCCCCGCCCCCCGCTGGTTTTCAGATGAAAAATCCAAATGTTGTAGCCAGCGGAAATGGCTTGTTTTTCACCGTCCAAAATCTAAATTCCCTATCTTCCCTTCCTAATCCAATCCATCCATGCTAGCTTGCCAACGCCACCACTTTCGACTACCCCCCGAGGTCGCCTACCTCAATTGTGCCTACATGAGCCCCCTGATGGAGCGCGTCGCCGCTGCCGGTCGTACGGGTGTCGACCGCAAATTCCGCCCCGACCTCCTCACCCCCAACGACTTCTTTGACGAGGTCCACCGGGTCAAAAAGCTCTTCGCTCGGTTGGTCGAAACGGACGACCCCGAGCGCAGCGCCCTCCTCCCCTCCGTCTCCTACGGGCTGGCCATCGCCGCCAACAATACCCCCATCGCAGCGGGACAGAAGGTCCTCCTGCTGGCGGAGCAGTTTCCGAGTAATTATTATTGCTGGGAAAGGGTAACCAAGGAAAAAGGAGCCGAGCTCGAACTCATCAGCGCCCCATCGAGCGATGCGCAACGCGCCGCCAAGTGGAACCAAAACCTGCTAGCGGCCATCGACCAACGCACCGCCGCCGTCAGCATTGGCCACGTCCACTGGGCCGATGGCAGCCTCTTTGACCTGCCGGCCATCCGCGCCCGGACCCGAGAGGTGGGCGCCCTGCTGATTATCGACGGCACCCAATCCATCGGCGCCCTCCCCTTCTCCGTCCGCGAGCTTGGAGTCGACGCACTGGTCTGTGGTACCTACAAGTGGCTGTTTGGCCCCTACGGCATGGCCCTGGCTTATTTTGGGCCCGCCTTCGACGGGGGGCGCCCGCTGGAAGAAAACTGGATCAACCGCCGGGACAGCCATCACTTCGAACGCCTCGTCCCCTACACCGATCACTACCTCCCCGCCGCCGGACGCTACTCGGTTGGGCAGCAAAGCAATTTTATCACCGTACCCATGGCCATCAGCAGCCTCCAACAATTGCTCGAATGGAAAGTTTCCTGCATCCAGGAATACGCCGCTCAGCTCCAAGCGCCCTACCTCGAACGACTCCAAGCACTGGGCGCCAGAATCGAAGCCCCCGAGGCGCGGAGCGCGCACCTCTTTGGCGTACGACTCCGTAGCGAGCAAGTCGATGCGGAAAAATTAGGAGCGGCGCGGAAAAAACACGGCGTTCATTTGTCGCAACGGGGAGATTCCATCCGGGTATCCGTCAGCGTCTTCAACGAAGCCCAGGACTTCGAACGCCTCCTCCGTTGTTTTGAAGCGGCCCAGCACTAAACCAATCAGCTCGACGATCCGACCCGATTCGCTGGCCCGCTTCGTCCTATCTTTTACTCTACCACAATCCGCTGCACCGTAGTCGATTCCGCCGTGGTCAGTTTGAGTAGGTACACGCCCTTGGCCTCCAAGGTGACGGGGTACTCCGCCATGCGTTTCAGCCGTTCCTGTACTACGAGACGACCGGAAGCATCGTAAATTTCCAGACCACAATCAAAAAAGGCACGGTCGCTCAAAATGGTAAACTGGCCATCGTTGGGATTGGGATAAACCAGCAACTGGTTTTCCTGAGGAACGGGATTGATGCTCAGAGCCGGATCGACGCGGAAGCAGTCCTCGCAGCTGTAGCGGCAGGGAGCATCCAAATCATCACCGATGACGATGCTGTAAGTTCCCACGGGCGCGTCGGTAGGAATGGAATAATCGATCATGATGCGCTGCCCCATCATGGTGACTTCGGTGGGAAAATAGCGCTGGTTGCTTTCGAGGTGGATAAATATGACGTTTTGATTGGTGTAATCGCAGTTCATGATGTCGGCTAAAAAGACCTCTACGATCATCGTACTGTCCGTACCCCGGGCGACGGTCGTACCGCTGATGAATTCAAAAAAGGGCTCGGGCAGTACCTCGAAGCATTCCTCACAGGTGGCTTCACAGGGAAAGCCCTCTCCCACCACCATATCGTAGGTACCCACGGCGGTAAAGGTGGGCAGGTCTACTTCGGCCACTAAGGTTTTATCGTCCAGCACCTCTACCGCATTGGGTTTGAAGGTTCCCGATCCCCCACTCGACTGGATAAATCGGACGGATTCGGGGGTGGCTTGACAAGTGGAAGAACCCTGGGTAAAACAGGTAAAGTCGGCCGAAATGGTGACGTCGAGTTCGGTATTGCCCAGGCTGGCGGAATCGGGATCCACCGCCGTGATGGAGGCCGGGGGAAAGACTTCGAAACAGTCCTGGCAAGTGATGGTACAGGCCCCTTGTCCCGGCCAGAGGATGACGTCGTACAGCCCGGTGGGGGCATTGGCGGCAATATTGATCGTGGAATACAGTTGGAAATCACTCTCCAACTGGACACTTTCTACGCCAAAAGTCGTCATGCCTTGGTGAAACAGGATGCTGCTCTCCTCGATCGTTCCACAAGTGGAGCTCGCCGAGATAAAGGTCGTATTGGTACCGGAGATACCCACCTCCATCATTTTTCCCTGCCACCCCTTGGTCGGGTCCAGCTCGATGGATTGGGCCGACAGGGTCGAGGCCAAAAATAGCGCCAGTCCGCAGGCCAGCCAACGTGGGAGGGTAGTTTTAATTTTCATGTCGATGGTTTTTGTAAACAGGTTTTTTGATGGCTATAAAATTAGTTAATTTATTTCAAAGATTAGCGGCGCGGCGAGCCCCCACTCCATCTTTCTCACTCAGTGATCACCCCGCTGTGATTCTCTCAGGGCCGCTTCGATAACTTCCCGATAAGGTTCCGCCCGCAGGCTGTCCCGCATTTGATCCAACCAGTACAAGGCATTGTAATAATCCTGGTCTTTGTAACCGCGCACGGCCAGGTTTACCTTGGGGTCGTCGAACAACGGACTGATGCGCAGGGCTTCCTGATAGGCCTGGCGGGCCGCCGGTCGTTGTCCCAATTTCTCCAAACAACTGCCAAGATCATTCCAGCAATGCTGGCTGTAAGGCGCCACGCTGAGGGCCCGCTCGTAATCGGCTTGGGCTGTGGCGTACTGCCCCTGGGCAAAATGACCGATGCCGCGGTACCAGTGGACGGGAATGGCGTTCGGATCCAAGGTATACAGGGAAGAATGGGCGCGATCCGCCGCTCGGATCAAGGCGGGCCAATTGCCCTCGCTCTTGTACCGATAGACCTCCAGCATGGCCGCTTCGCCCCGGAGCCTTTGGGTCGCCGCTCCCCCCATCAGTAGGGCACTCAGCACTAGAGCACCCAATAGAAAGTAGTGCCGGGAAGTGGAAAAGGTTGCATCGGCAGTGCGGCGCTTCCAATCCCAGTAAATCCAGGCGGCTAGGAGGGCCATCCAAAGCAGGAGTTCGGGGCGTTCTTTGGGAAAAGAAAATTGACTGATGATCACCAGGCCCAACCAAACCAGCAGACGGCCGTATGCCGGCCCGGGCTGGGGACCGGCTCGACTACTCCGAACGCACATCCACAGGGGTGCCAATAAGATCAGCAGGTACAAAGAGCTCCCCAGTATCCCCAATTCGGACGCCACCCAGAGTAGGTCATTGTGCGGTCTTTGGTAGGTCACGTCGTTGAGCTCGACGCTGTACAGCCCGTAGACGCTACAGTCGGCATAGTGGGTTTGCCAGCTGCCCGCCCCCACCCCCAACCAGCGCTGGCGGCTAAAGGTACACCAAGTCTTTTTCCACAAACGCAAACGCTCCACCGCCGTTTCGGACTGCGCATATTGCCGAATATCCAAACGGTCACGGAAGGTGTCCCACTGCCCCAATCGGGCGTACCAGAGGCCCACCACCAGCAGTGCCCCCAAGGGCAAAAACAAAACCGGCCGCCAGGCAAACGAGGCCGCTCCCCAGCGTTGGCGGACCAGCAGGACCGTTCCCAAAAGCAAAGCCGACAAGGTGGCCAACCACACCGAGCGCACCTGCAGCAAGAGGATGAGTAAGAGCAGCGCCCCCGTCAACACGAGGGACAAGTTCCGCTCCCCACCCCGCAAACGCCCCCGCGCCAAAAGCTGAAAGCCCAGCAGGAGGAAGAGCAGCGTTCCGAAAAGATTGCGATGCCCCGCAGTTCCCTTCACCGCGTACAAAGCCTCGGGGGCCGACCAATCCAGCCCCCACAGTTGAACCGCCGCTGCTCCCAACGCCACCACGCTCAGTACCGTACTGGTGCGCAGTAGCCAGGGGATAAAATCGCGGTCATTGGCAAGGAGGAGGTAGCTGAGGTAAAAAGTACCGACAAAAAAGAAGCTGCGCTGGCCCTCCACAACAGCTTCGGAGCGGGTGGTGGCCCAGAGCAGACTGGCCCAAGACCAAAAGAGATAGAGTAAAAGTGCCCCACTGTAAAAATCAAGTGGTGGAAAATCGAGCTCCCGGCGGTGCCACCACAGAAGTGCTGCGCAGAGCCCGAGCGCCACCAATCCCCAAGTCACACGGGGCATCAGGGTGGGGTCGATCACTTGTTGGGAAAATACCAGACTGGTTCCCAGTACCAACAGAGATAAAAAGAGAATGCGAACCCGGATAATACCGGGAGTAGGTGGGGCCGTCTTCATAGGCATAAAGAAAGCCCAAGATAGTCAAACTAGGCCGTCTTCAGCTTGTCCTTGAAGGCTTTTTTAAACTTGTCGACCTTTGGTTTGACCACGAAAGTACAGTAGGGATTGCGTCCACCGACCCGTTCGAAGTACTTCTGGTGGTAGTCCTCCGCCGGATAAAATACCTCAAAGGAGCTGATCTCCGTCACCAGGGGATTGGGCCAGAGGTCGGAGGCGTCGGTTTCGGCGAAGGAGCGACGGGCGATGGCTTCCTGTTCGGCATCGTGGAAGAAAATCGCCGAACGGTACTGAGGCCCGACGTCATTGCCCTGTCTGTTGGGGGTGGTGGTTTCGTGGTTACGCCAAAAGACATCGAGCAGTTCGGCGTAGCTGATTTTTTTGGGATCAAAGGTAATCTGGACCACTTCGGCGTGCCCCGTCGTCTTGGCACAGACCTCTTCGTAGGTGGGGTTCTCGACGTGGCCGCCACTGTAACCCGATACGACGGTGTGTACGCCGGCCAGCTTTTGAAAGACGGCTTCCGTACACCAAAAGCAACCCGTTCCGAGGGTGGCCGTTGCTAATTTTTGATCCTGCTGATTAGTCATTTTACCACGATTTGATTTACCAGCGAAACAGCGAATTTGGGGCTAATGTTCATCACTCCTTCAAAACAAAACCCCGCTGCTCCAATCCCATAAATTCGAAGTGGTACTCGTACAAGGCCGGGGGCAAATCAGCCGTCGAAAAGACCTTCTTCGCCCCTCCAGCGTGGTTCCAGGCCCGCCAAAAAACCCGCTCTCCCGCGGGATCGCGCAGCTCAAAATGGGCCCGTCCCTCCGGGGCACGACGCAGATCGAGCTGAATCTCCGTACCGAATACATCCGGCAGACCGGCCAGTAGCAGGGTTGGAGTAGTGCTATCGGTCGACAGGTAATCCAGAGCACGGCCGAGGAGGGCAGCCCGGAGTTGGGGATCGCCGATCGTTTCGAGTGGAAAGGCAAAATTGACGATTCCGTAGCTTCCGCGGTAGCCCACCGCCGCCACCTTCCGATCGCCGTAGTGCAGTAGCGGGGCCCCACCTTGGAGCACCCGGAGGTAATCCGGCGAACGCGGCAGGTAGCCCCGGTATTGGTCGCCCCCCAGTTCGCCTTCCAACTGCTTGAAAACGCCCAGCCCCACCACCGACGACTGCCCCGCATCATCTCCCCGGTAGGCGGATTTGAAGTAGTCTCGGTAAAAGGAAGCACCCTGCCCCTTGTGATCCAGGGCGTAAGCCAACTCCGACCCCGAGATGATCAGATTGCCCCCCGCATCCAGATAGCGCCGCAGCACCGCCCGCTCCGCCGTACTCAACACCTCGTCCCGCACCGACTCCCGCCCCAAGTACCAATTGACCCCGTCGTAGGGCGCCAAACGGAGTTGGCCCGCCGCTAGCACCTCGTTGCTGGCCCCGTCGAAGTAAACCCCATTTTGGGCCAGGGCCGCCGCGTGCGCACCGACGTAGTCGTAGCTATTCATCCGTTCCAGACGCAAGCGCCGGGTCAGCCCCAAGGGAGCGTAGTGAGGGCGGTGCTCCCGCACCCGAAGAGCTAGCCCCTTGTCTAAGCGGTCATAGCCATCCACGATCAGGTAGCGGGGCTGATCGCGCTGTCCCGAAGGGGTGCGCAGGGCCACCACGGCGGAAGGAGCGGATGCTCCCCCCGCATTGAGGGCGACGATGCGAAAGTAATAAGTGGTATTGGGCAAGAGGTCCTCAAAGGTGAACGCGGGCTCCCGCGTCCGCACCGATTCGGCGAAGGCTTTGGGGTGACGGCCGTAGTACACCCGATACGCCGTGGCGGCGTGTCCGTAGATGCCCCCCGCAGGAGGAGCCTGCCACTGTAGTACCACGCGCTGATCGGTGCGATTGAGGGCGCGGAGGTGGGTTGGGCGTTCGGGCAGAAAGACGGGACTTTGGCCGTCCCGGGCGGCAAAGTAACGCACAATGCCTTTGTATACGGCGCGGGCGGCCAGATCGCGGAAGGCGGGGGTAGAACGGGCCTCCGCATCCTGGGGCTGATCGTGAAAAGCCACTTCCAACAGGACCCCGGGCATGGTTTGCAAACCGCGCAGTTCCCCAAAATCCGCCGATTTGGTGCCGCGATCCCGCCAGTTGCCATCCCAAGCCCGTTGGATGTCGCCGATCAGTTCGCGGTGGATAAAATTGCGCAAGGCGCGGCTGCCCTTTACCGGACGTCGACTGTGGATGTAGGTCTCCGAGCCCGAGCCCCCGTAAGAACTGGCGTTGCTGTGCCAGGACAGGTAGATGGCGTTGCGGCGCTCGGTGGCGGTCCCCTTGGCCAGTTCCCACTCGGCGTACTGGGGGCGTACGCTCACGTCGCCCAGGCAGTGGGGGAAGCCCTGGTAGCTGGCGTAGTACTGGGCCCCCTCTTCAAAGCGGGGTTCGCCGCTCGTCCGCCCGTGCTGACAATCGCCAATGCTGCCCATCCCCCCACCAAAACGCACCGCATCGGCGATGATGGCCTGCCCCGTTTCCGCCGATTCGTTGAGGAGCACGACCTTGCCCGCTCGGCCCGCTTCGAAGTAGAATTGGCCCAGATATACCCAGGTCTGCCCGTGGACCTCCTGGTTGATGCTCACCATTGAGCTTCCCCCCGCATGGTCAATGCGGTAGCGGGTGTCGACACTGCGATTGGCACCGCTGACGTAGTGTACCGATACCCAGTACCAGCCCGCCTCGGGAATCGTGGGGCAAAACTCGGCACTCGCGCGCTGCTTTCGTTTGGAGATGCTGTAGCGGTAGGTTTGTTGCCGGTAGCCCGCGGTCTTGCTGGTCGACCAATTCCCGGTCTCGCGGTAGTGGGGGGTACCCTGATCGTTATCGACGATGATTTCCCGCTCGTTCATGTCGCGCTCGCGGACGGTCCAGACCCGGGCGCCCGCTCGGTGGAGGTAATCCAGGAGGTGATAATTGACCGTTTCGACATTGGAGAAGTCCTCGACCAAGCCGTGGGTGTTGAGGCGTTGGGTTTTGAAAGTTTGGTGACGGCTGTCGTATTTCCAGCCGTGGCAGGCGCTGAGCCAGGCGGTCAACCCCTCCGCATACCGCGCGCTGCGGACCGA
>CALCCH010000192.1 GCA_937899855.1 uncultured Saprospirales bacterium
CCCCCCCCCCCCCCCCCCCCCCCCCCCCCCCCCCCCCCCCCCCCCCCCCCCGTACCTCCTCGGTGATGGACATCCGGATGAAGGATGGGAATAAGAAAAAGTATTCCGTATCCGGTGGGCTTGGTCTGCTCGCCTCGCGGCTGACGGTGGAAGGGCCCATCGTCAAGGACCGGGGTTCGTTTATGGTGTCGGGTCGACGGACCTACGCGGACCTGTTCCTCGGCCTGTCCGATGACGAACGCTTTAGCGAATCGGCCCTCTACTTTTACGACCTCAACCTCAAGGCCAACTACCGCCTGGGGGAAAAGGACCGGATTTACCTCTCGGGCTACTTTGGTCGTGACAATTTTGGCTACGACGGGAGTTTTGGATTGAATTGGGGGAACGCCACGGGGACCCTTCGCTGGAACCACCTGTTTTCCGATCAGCTCTTTTCCAATACCTCGCTCATCATCAGCGATTACGATTACGAATTCTCCTTCGGGGCCGAAGAGGATCGCCTGGCCGTTGAATCGGTCATCAAGGATATTAACCTCCGCCAGGATTTTTCTTATTTCCCCAACAACGACAACGCCCTCAAATTCGGCTTTAACGTCATTCGCCACGATATCGAACCCGGCAACCTCAGCGCGGGCGCCAATACGGGCATCAGCTCGGACGATAGCGAAAATAAATACGGCATCGAGGGGGCCATCTATTTGCAAAATGAGCAAAAAATCAGCGAGCGATGGTCGGCTTTGTACGGTTTGCGCTACTCGTTGTTCAACCAAATTGGCAGTGGCACGGCCTACGAGTTTGACGAGGAGGGCCGCACCCTCAGCAGCACGACTTTTGAGCAGGGGGAAAGCATGCAGTATTACGGGGGGCTCGAACCACGCCTGTCCGTCAATTATACCATCGACCCCAAAAGCTCGCTCAAACTGGGGTACAACCGCAACTACCAGTACATTCACCTGCTGACCAATGCCACCACCTCGACACCCACCGACGTCTGGATCATGAGCAGCAACAACGTCGAGCCACAGATTGCGGACCAGGTGTCGCTGGGTTACTTCCGCAACTTCAAGGACAACATGTTCGAGACCTCCGTGGAGGTGTACTACAAGGACATGCAAAATACCATCGACTACCGCAACGGGGCCAACGTCTTTTTCAACGAACAGGTGGAGGGCGACTTGGTGTACGGAGATGGGCAAGCTTATGGTTTGGAACTTTACGTCAAAAAAACGCGGGGCAAATTGACGGGTTGGATCAGCTACACCCTTTCGCGCACCCTCCGCCAATTTGACGAGATCAACGGTGGAGACCCTTTTCCCGCCCGGCAAGATCGCATCCACGACATCTCCGTGGTGGCCCTGTACAAGCTCAGTCCCAAGCTGACCCTCTCGGGCAACTTTACCTATTACACCGGTGATGCCGTCACCTTTCCCACCGGCCGCTACTCGGTCAACGGCACCGTCGTACCCTACTATACCGAACGCAATGGCTACCGCATGCCCGATTACCACCGCCTCGACCTGGGGCTGACCTGGTACAATAAAAAGCCCGCCCGCTTCGAATCCAATTGGAACTTCTCCATTTACAATGCTTACGGTCGGGAGAACGCCTACACCATCACTTTTCAACCCAGCGAGGAGGATGCCAACACCACCGAAGCCGTACAGCTCGCGCTGTTTAAGTGGATTCCTTCCGTTACCTACAATTTTAAATTCTAAGTCATGAATCAAATAAAATTTTTGTTAGTTCTTTTTGGAGCCGTCTGCCTTTTGTCCTCCTGTGAGCAGGTGATCGACGTCGAGTTGGACAGTGTGGAGGAACAAATTGTAATTGAAGCCCAGCTAAAACAGTGTAATCATGTGTTTACAGTCCTGATCTCTCAGACGGCTCCTTATTTTGACAACCAAGCCCCCGTCCGCATCGACAATGCCACGGTACTGTTGAGCGACGACACCGGCTGGAGCCAGGCCATCCCCAGCGTGGGCAATGGCGTGTATTCCGCCCCGGTGGAAGCCCAGGCCGGCCGCAACTACCAATTGCAAGTCGAAATCGACGGGGTGTTTTACGAAGCCAGCTCCTTTCTCCCCGAGCCCATCGCCCTGGAAGAGGTGTATACCGAATTCCAAAACGCCTTCGCCAATCTCGACGAAGGCTACCTGGTCTATTTTCGCTACCGCGACCCCGGCAACACGGACAACTACTACCGCGTCATCCATTCGCTCAACGGACAGCCCCAGTTGGAAGGCAGCGACCTCCAGGTGTTTGACGACAACCTCGTCAATGGCAACCTCGCTCGCACGACCCTCTTTCAACAAATCTTCAACCCCGGCGACAGCGTCACGATCGAGCTGGTTCATTTTGATGAAGCCTCCTACGACTACTTCAATTCCTTATCCGATATCGTCGGGGGAGGTGGCCCCTCGGGAGGTAGCGCCGCTCCGGGCAATCCCAACAGCAATTGGTCGGGAGGCATCCTGGGCTACTTTAGTGCTTACAGCTCGGACCAAAGTTCGATTCGCATCCCCGAATGAGTGCTCTCCTGACCTAGCCACTACCTCACATGGAACGATACCGATACCTGAGTTTTCTTTGGAGTTGCCTCCTGGGTTGGCCGGTGATGGGCGATTTATCCGCCCAAAGCGTACGGTACTTGCACTTGCCACAGTACGAAGCGCCCTACGTCGCCGTAGTCGCCCAGGGGCCACTCCACCCCGAGATATTCAACAAAATCGCCCAGCATCCCCGCCGCGAAGAAGTGGCCTATGTTTTATTCGACGGAGTCGACCTGGCCCCCAGTCAGGTCCGCGATACGCTCAACCATTTACTCAACGGCGAGGCCCACATTTCCAAAGATCGGGTGTACCTCGTCCTCATCGGTGATCGTCGTTTCTATGACATTTACGATGGTTTTGATCCCGATTTTTTTGCCGCACGCTACTGGCTCCAGCGAGCCGACCGGGGCCAGGATTCCGTTGCGGTACTGCAGTCGGATTGGGCCACCACGCCCTGGGGTACCGTACTCGATCAACTGCTTCCCCAACGACTGTTTCAGTTTGCCATCGACGCCATCAAAGCCGATCACGGACGTTACGTTTATCCCCGTAGTGGGCGTTGGTCGGTGGGCTTGTGGACGGAGCGCGATGTACTACTCCTTCAAAACAGCGAAGACCGTATTCCCACTTCCGTCGGCAGTGTGGGTTGGCAAGTACAATTCCGGCTGCATCCGCATTGGCAGTTGCGCACCCAGTTTGGGGGTGGTTTTAAAATTCCCAATCCCCAAAAGATTTTACGCGAAGAAATCTTACGGCAGGTGGACCTTTTCTCCATCTTGGCCAGCGGTGGCGGCGGCCAGGAGATCGACCTTGCGGTAGAAGTGAAGGGTCACTTGTACGGGACGGCCCAGGTGGAAATCCAGTATTTTCTGGGCCCACCGGCACCGCTACAAGCTTACCTCGGGTCGGGCTTGGCCTACAGCCACCTCACCAGTTTTTACGGACGGGTCGATACGACCTTTACCCTCGACCCCAACAACATCAATCTCAACGGCAACAATACCAACCTGAATTTTGACTCCGGTTTGGACGACAACCGTTTGAGTGCTGCAAACCTAAACGTTTGGCAAGTGCCCTTTTTTGTCGGGATACAGAAAAAATGGAGACGCACCTGGATGCTGGATCTCCAAGCCAAGTTCCGCTTTGACCCCCAGCAATTTTCCCCCAACCAGCCGACGCTTCACCAATGGTCGGTCCAAGTCGGACTCGCTTACGCCTTTGTCGGGCGTCGCCGCATGGTATACGATTACGTACGCTTCCGATAAAGCAGCAAAGTACAATCCCTGCGCGCCCGATGAATCAAAGTGCGCCAACTCACCGTATACCAGAAGACTGACTGAGCCGGGTCCATTTGCTTTGAAATAAAAAGCCATTAACTTTGTGGGCCAAACAGCAGCACTTTGTCTGACCACAAGTGCAGTCGTATCCAATCTGGTCCCCACCCCAACGGGGAGCGATTGATTCAAAGTCATTCTTCATTTTTTAAAGCATTTATCAACACACAATGAAAAAAGAGACGATCTCAATTCACGGTGGGTACCAATCCGAACCAACGACGAAGTCGGTGGCGGTTCCCATTTACCAAACCGTTGCCTACGAATTTGACAATGCCCAGCACGGAGCCGACTTGTTTAACTTGGCGGTTCCGGGAAATATCTACAGCCGGATCATGAACCCCACCGTCGATGTCCTCGAACAGCGCGTGGCGGCTCTCGAAGGCGGCGTAGCGGCCTTGGCGGTAAGTGCGGGAAGTGCGGCAGTCAATTACGCCATTCTCAATATCGCCGAAGCGGGGGACAATATCATCTCGACGCCTCAGCTTTACGGTGGAACGTATACCCTCTTCGCCCACATGCTGCCCAAGCAGGGTATCGAAGTGCGCTTTGCCGACTCGGCGAATGCCAAGGATTTGGCCGCCCTGATCGACGACCGGACCAAGGCCGTTTACTGCGAGTCGATTGGTAACCCGGCCGGTAATATTTGCGACATCGAAAAAATTGCCAAAGCCGCCCACGCCAAGGGCATCCCGGTGATCGTCGACAATACGGTGGCCTCGCCCGCCCTGATCAACCCCATCGACTACGGTGCGGACATCGTGATCCACTCCCTCACCAAGTACATCGGCGGACACGGTACCACCCTGGGTGGCATCATCGTGGACTCGGGCAAATTCCCCTGGGCCGAACACGCCGAGCGCTTTCCCATGTTGAACACGCCCGAAGCTTCTTACCACGGCGTAGTGTACACCGAAGCTTTTGGCCCGGCAGCCTACATCGGTCGGGTACGGACGGTCGCCCTGCGGAACACGGGCTCGGCCCTTCCCGCTATGAGTGCCTTCCAAATTCTTCAGGGACTCGAAACCCTGAACCTGCGGATGGAGCGGCACTGCGACAATGCCCTCGCCGTAGCCAAGTACCTCGAAGGACACAAGCAAGTGGCCTGGGTAAATTACGGTGGCCTGCGCAGCAGCGAGTACTACCGACTGGCTCGCAAGTACACGGGCGGTAAGCCTTCCTCGCTCCTGACCTTCGGCATCAAAGGTGGCTACAACAAGGCCGAAAAATTCTACGATGCCCTGCAACTGTTCAAGCGTTTGGTCAATATCGGCGATGCCAAGTCACTGGCTTGCCATCCGGCTTCGACGACGCACCGCCAAATGACGGTCAAGGAGCAGAAAGCGGCGGGAGTCACGGCCGACCTCCTACGCCTCTGCGTCGGAATCGAACACATCGACGACATCATTGCCGACCTGGACCAGGCCTTCAAGGCCGCCAACGCTCGCAAAAAGCGGACGCCCAAGGCGGATAAGTCCGAAGAGGCGTAAGCCCAGGCTTTAATCAGCTCCCAAAAGTCTCCATCGCTCGCGGTGGAGACTTTTTTTTGTGGATCCACGGAGGGCTTATTTGCGCCGGCGGCGTTCCGAGTTTTTTTCTTCGTAGTGCTGGTAAACGGTTTGGATAAAACTGAGGATCATACCCAGCCCCATGAGGATGTAAAGGATGGTAAATAATTTGCCCCCCGTGGTGACGGGAGAAAAATCACCGTAGCCGATGGTGGTGAGGGTGATGACGGAAAAGTAGAGGCAGTCGACCCAGGACCAGCCTTCCAGGTAGTGGTAAACGATGGTACGCAGGGCGAGTACG
>CALCCH010000193.1 GCA_937899855.1 uncultured Saprospirales bacterium
CCACCAGCAGGAGCATATCGTCGTCGTACTTATCCAGCAGAGTGGCGAAATAGCCCTCCGAGGCATTGTAAACCTCCGGGTAGATGACGCGCTCGCTCGGTAGGAAGTGCTGCAATTGCTCGCGGTAGGGATGTAGGCCCACCCCACCGTGGATAAAGGCCTCAAAATTGGGCCACCCCTCCAGCATGTTTTGGCCTCCCGTCCGTTCGATGATCTGCCGAAACAGGACGATTACCCAAGTGGGCACCCCGCCGATCATCGTTACCTCTTCCGCAATCCTGGGGTCGGTGGCCACCTCGACCATCCGTTGGATTTTCTCTTCCCATTCCGCCATCAGGCTGGTTTCCAAATCGGGTTCGAAAAAGGGACGGGCCACCCGCGGCATATCCTTGATCATGAGGGCGGAGACGTCCCCAAAGATGGTGGGCAGGTCTTCGCGATAGGGCTGGTAGGAGCCCCCCATCAAAAAGTTTTTACCCGCAAAAATCAGGCTGTCGGGGTACTGGGCGTAGTAAGCGGTCATGGTATCCCAAGTCCCCTTGATGTGGCAGTGCTTGAAGTTTTCGTCCGATACGGGAATGAATTTGCTCTTGTCGTTGGTCGTTCCCGACGACTTGGAATAGCGCGTGACCGCCCCGGGCCAGAGGATGTCATTTTCCCCCGCCATCATCCGTTGGATGTAGGGCTTGAGGTCGTCGTAATTTTGGATGGGTAGCCGCTGGCTGTATGCCGACCAATTGGCCAGGTCGGCGAAGCCGTAGGTTTTCCCCCACTCGGTAGCTTGGGCCGAACGGAGGAGGTATTTCCACCAGGCTTGCTGGGCTTCGAGGGGTTCCTCTAGCATTCGTTCCAATCGGCGGTAGCGAAATTGGTAATATTTTTTGAAGAGCGCATTGAAAGGTTTTCTCATTGACCGCGGAGGCTTTAGGTACTTTCAAAAAATCACTGCTTGAGCCCTCGCTTCGGAAAGTTGAGGGTTGGGGCTACCTCCAAATTAGGAATTTTATCGGACACCGGGGTAGTCTGGGTCCGTCATTTTATTTGGGAAGAACCAAAACTCCTCTAGCGCAACTCCTCCACCAAAAACCTCCCCGTATGGCTTTCCTTGTGCTTGGCCACCCGTTCCGGCGTTCCCTGTACCACCACCGTTCCCCCGCGCTTGCCCCCTTCGGGACCCATGTCGATGATGTGATCGGCTACCTTGATGATGTCCATATTGTGTTCAATGATGACCACCGTATTGCCCTTGTCGACCAATTGGGTCAGTACGTGTAGCAGGTGGCGGATGTCCTCAAAGTGCAATCCCGTGGTGGGCTCGTCAAGGATGTAGATGGTCTGCCCGGTGGCGCGTTTGGAGAGCTCCTCGGCCAATTTTACCCGTTGGGCCTCCCCGCCGGATAAGGTCGTGGCTTGTTGCCCCAGAGTGATGTAGCCCAGCCCCACGTCCTGTAAGGTCTTCATCCGGCGATAGATGTTGGGGATGCTCTCAAAAAAGCGGACGGCCTCGTTGACGGTCATATCGAGTACGTCGCTGATGGATTTGCCCTTGTACAAAATTTCCAGGGTCTCGCGGTTGTAACGGCGCCCCATACAACGTTCGCAGTCGACCTGCACGTCGGGGAGGAAGTTCATCTCGATCACCCGTTTGCCAGCACCCTGGCACTCTTCGCAGCGGCCGCCCTTGACGTTGAAACTAAAGCGTCCCGGTTTGTAGCCGCGGATTTTGGCTTCGGGGAGGTTGGAGAAAATTTTGCGAATGTCGCCAAATACCTTGGTGTAGGTCGCCGGGTTGGAACGCGGCGTCCGACCGATGGGCGACTGGTCGATCTCGATGACCTTGTCGACCTTATCGAGGCCCTTGATCGAGCCAAAGGGCATGGGTTTTTTGCGACTGCGGTAGATGTGCTGGCGCAAAATGGGGTAGAGCGTCTCGTTGATCAGGGTGGATTTGCCACTACCCGATACCCCCGTGACACAGGTGAGGGTGCCCAGGGGGATTTTGATGTTGACCTTCTTGAGGTTGTTGCCCGTTGCGCCCCGTAGATCGAGAAATTCCCCGTTGCCGGAGCGACGCTTTTCGGGGATTTCGATTTTCTTTTTGTCGTTGAGGTAAGCGGCGGTCAGGGTCTTGTTTTTGATAAATTTTTTGGGGATCCCCGCCCCAACTACTTCCCCCCCGTGTTTGCCCGCTCCCGGCCCCAGGTCGATCAGGTAATCGGAGGCCAGCATGATGTCTTTGTCGTGCTCCACGACCAGCACGGTATTACCGATGTTGGCCAACTGGCGGAGCGCCTCAATCAGGCGTTGGTTGTCGCGCTGGTGCAGGCCGATGCTGGGTTCGTCGAGGATGTAGGTGATCCCGGTGAGTTGGGAGCCGATCTGGGTGGCCAGTCGGATGCGCTGGGCCTCCCCACCGGACAAGGTACGCGCCGGGCGGTTGAGCGTCAGGTAATCCAGCCCCACGTGGAGCAAAAAACCGCGGCGCAGCCGAATTTCCTTGAGGATGTCCTTGGCGATGGTGCGTTGGCGTTGGGTCAGGTGGTCTTCCAAGTTTCCGATCCATGCCGCCAACTGGTCGATGTCCATTTCGGCCAGCTCCCCGATGTGCTTCTCCCCCAGTTTGAAGTGGAGGGATTCCTTCTTGAGCCGGAAGCCGTGGCAGGTCTCGCAGGTGTCGATGCTCATAAATTCTTCGGCCCAGCGGCGGATGCTCTCCGAGGAGGACTCCTTGTACCAGCGCATCAGCATATTGACCAAACCCTCGTTGGCCAGGTTGTAGCTTTGTTCGCCACTGCCGTAGTTCATCTTGACCTTGGTCTTTTCCCCTCCGTGGAGGATGCTCTTCATGGCGGCCTTGGGAATGTCTTTGACGGGCGTGGAAAAGGTGAATTTGTGGCGTTTGGCGATGGTGCGCAGTTGGCGGAAGGTATAGTTTTCCCGTACTTCACCGAGTGGCGCGATGCCCACTTCGTTGATGCTCTTCTCGGGGTCGGGAATGACCTTATCCAGATCGACGTGGTTGATCTTGCCCAGGCCGTTGCAGGAAGGACAGGCGCCGTAGGGC
>CALCCH010000194.1 GCA_937899855.1 uncultured Saprospirales bacterium
CCCGATAAGCTGGCTCCAGCCCTAGCCGAACCGCTGGAAGCCGAGCTGCTACAAACCCTCTACGACGGCATGCGGAAGCGCGATTGGGAGCTGATCCCCTACGTCTACGCCCGGGAAAGTCCCGATCAGGGCATCGCTGGCTTTCTGGACCTCCCCCGCTATTCCTCGGGCTACGCGGCCCTGTTTCACAGCCTGTCCTTTATGCCGGAGACCCACATGCTCAAGCCTTTTGCCGACCGCGTGCGGAGCACCCAGGCTTTTATGGAATGTATGATCGAATACCTGGCCGAGCGGGGCGATGCGGTGCGCGCCGCCCGGCAACGCGCCCGCGCCGAAAGCCTAGCGGAACAAACGGTGGCGCTCCACTGGGAGATCGATCAGGGCGCGGTGGATCAGGTCCTGTTTAAGGGCTACGCCGCCAAATACCGGAAGAGTACGGTCAGCGGTTTGGACCGCCTGTATTACGATCGCGAAGCTCCCTACGAAAAGGAAATCCCCTACTATAATACCTACCGGGCGAAGCTTGAGGTGGCCCGTCCTCTGGCCTACATCCTGCCCCAAGCCTATGCGGAAGTGGCCGAGCGGTTGCGGTGGAACGGAGTAGTCCTCCGCCAGCTGGCCGAGGACGTGGAGGTAGAAGTCGAGCTGTACCGCATCGGCGATTTTAAAACTGGAAACGGCCCCTACGAGGGTCACTACCTACACTCGGAGGTGGAGGTAGAAAAAAGCCTGCGCAAGTGGTCTTACCGAGCGGGGGATTACGTCATTTACACCCAACAAAGTGGGGTCGATCGCTACCTGATCCAAACCCTAGAGCCCCAGGCACCGGATTCCTGGTTTGCCTGGAATTTTTTTGATGGCATCCTCAATCAGAAGGAATATTTCTCGGCCTACGTCTTTGAAGACCTGGCGGCGGAGTACTTGGATCGCGACCCCGAATTGCGGCGTGCGCTGGAGGCCCAACGGGCGGCGGACCCCGAATTTGCGGCCTCGGCCCGGGCGCAACTCCAATTTGTGTACGAGCGCAGCCCTCACTACGAGTCGACCCACCGCATCTATCCCGTGGGCCGACTGATGGAAGACCAAGCGCTGCCCCTGGAGGATTGAGTCCCCGATTTTCCTCTTGGGAGAAAAATTGGCGCAACTTCTGATTGTTTTTTGTGTTATTTTTGTAGAATCAATCTAAATAGGCCCAGACGTGAGATTTGCAGCGGTTTAGGTGCCTTCAGAAAAGATCAAAAAAATGGAAAATACCACCACCAAAAGTCCCGTGATGCTCTACACCGAGCAGACCCCCAACCCGGAGTCGCTCAAATTCGTGACCAATCGCATGCTGTACCAGGGTACGGCGGACTTCCGCGAGGAGGAACTGGCCCAAGAGTGGTCGCCACTTGGTGCGGCCTTGTTCGAGCTGCCCTACGTCAAGGGCGTCTACGTGTGCAATAATTTTGTAACCGTCACCAAGGAGTTCAACTACGCCTGGGAAGACATTATGCTTAAGCTCAAGGAGTTTATCAAAGCGTACATTCAGGAAGGCAAAACCATCGTCAAGGAGGGTTTCGCCGAAGCCATGGCCGAACGCGAAGCCGAGGTGGGAGAGTCCTACAACTACTCCGGTGAGGAGATCGAGATCGTCAAAAAGGTCAAGGACCTCATCGACACCTACGTCAAGCCCGCCGTAGAGAGCGATGGAGGCAACATCGAGTTTAAGGCCTTCAACCAGGGGGTGGTGACGGTGGTCCTGCAAGGATCCTGTAGCGGTTGTCCGTCCTCGACAGTGACGCTCAAGTCGGGAATCGAAGGCATGTTGAAGCGGATGGTCCCCGAAGTGACGGAAGTGGTGGCGGAAATGGGCTAGTTGCCCCCTGACCGCCGGATCGAAAAAGGCCCCGGGCACAATGCTCGGGGCCTTTTTTGTGGTTCCTCTGATTGGGGGAAATGAATTTAAGTTTTATTCCGGCTCAAAACCGAGGATGATACTAAAGCGGCCAAAGTTCTCGAAGATATTGCCCTCCGCATTGGGATCCACCTGCTTATCGAAGCCAAACCCGTAGTCAAAGCCCAGGGTACCAAACATGGGGAGGAAGACCCGGAGGCCCGCACCCGCCGCCCGGCGAAGGTCGAAGGGGTTGAAGTCGCGAATGGAGCGGAAGGAATTTCCACCTTCCGCAAAGGCCAGTACGAAGATCGTCGAGCTGGGGTTTAGCGAAATGGGGTAGCGAATTTCGACGTTAAACTTGTCGTAGATGGGCGTTGCCACCACGCGGCCGTTGAGGAGGTTGGCTTCCAATTCGTTTTCTTCGTAGCCCCGTAAGCGGATCAGGTCGATTCCGTTGAAAGCCCCAAACTGCTGGTTGGCCAAACCATCGCCCCCAATTTGGAAGCGCTCGAAGGGCGAGACGCCCAAGTCCTGATTGTAAGCCCCGAGGATACCAATCTTGGCTCCGACCCGTAGGACGAACTTACCCACCAGTGGCGTGTACCACTCGGCATCAAAGCGCCACTTGTGGTATTCGAGAAAGCGGAAACGCTCCTGAACCGTCTCGGTCTGGGGGTCGTCGCGGTCGCGGCGGAAGAGGGAGTAGGGAGGCGTAAGCTGAACCGACAGCGAGATCGTTGCTCCATCTTTGGGAAAGATCGGGTCACTGACTGAGGTCCGGGTGATCTTCTGTTGGATGCTAAAGTTGTAGTAGTTGCCATCGCTTACCAGTTGGCCATCATCGGTGATGAAGAGCCCCTGCGACCAGTTTTGTAGCGCAATGCTCTGGAGCGAGAGGGTGGTATTGGAGATGAAGTTGTCGTCGGGGAATTTCAGGCGCGTTCCCAGTCCGATGGAAATCCCGGTGATGGAAAAGCGCTCAAAGGTGGTGGATTCGGGTTCGCCGAAGGCAAAACGATTGAAAAAACCCGATACCGAAAAGGAATTGGGCTTTTTACCCCCCAGCCAGGGTTCGGTGAAGGAGACGTTGTAACTCTGAAAGAAATTGCCATTGGTTTGGGCGCGGAGCGACAAGCGCTGGCCATCACCTTGGGGTAGTGGGCTCCAGGACTCCTTTTTGAAGAAGTTGCGGAGGGAGAAATTGTTGAAGGTAACCCCCAGGGTACCGATCACCCCACGGCCCCCACCGGCCCATCCGGCGGAGAGCTCCAATTGGTCGGAAGGTCTTTCTTCGACGGTGTATTCGATGTCTACCGTTCCCCGTTGCGGATTGACGGGCGTATTGATACCCAGGGCTTCGGGATTGAAGTACCCCAGGTTGATGATTTCACGTTGGGAGCGGATGATGTCGGAGCGGCTGAATTTCTGCCCCGGTCGAGTCCGCAGTTCCCGGCGGATGACGTGCTCGTGCGTCCGGTCGTTGCCCTTGATGATGACTTGGTCGATGGTGGCTTGGGGCCCCTCAAAGATGCGGATCTCCAGGTCGATCGAATCGCCCACCACGGCGGTTTCGATGGGATCGACTTGGAAGAAGAGGTAGCCATTATCCATGTACAAGGTACTGACGTCACGGCCGTCGGGGCTAAAGGACAGGCGGGTTTGGAGTAGCTCCTGGTTGTAGATGTCGCCCTGGCTGATGCCCAGTACATCGGAAAGGGTCTTGGTTTCGTAGATCGAGTTGCCCTTCCAACTGATGTCGCGGAAGTAATAGCGATTGCCTTCGTCGATGTCGAGCAGGAGGCGCAGGTGGCCATCGGAGCCGCGCCACATGGAGTCGCGTACGATGCGGGCGTCGCGAAAGCCAAGGGTATTGTAAAAGGCGATGAGTGCGCTTTGGTCCTCCTGGTAATCGGGCTCGATAAATTTGGAGGAGGAGAAGAGGCGCCGTATATCCTTGGAGTTGCTAAACTGTATTTCAAGTCAGCGTTCGTTGATGGTGGTGCCGGAGAGGTCAAAC
>CALCCH010000195.1 GCA_937899855.1 uncultured Saprospirales bacterium
GCCTTCTATCTGCGACGGCAAAACCAGTCCAACCTACAGTTGGCCCTGTCCTTCAGCGGGGCCTACCTGCTGGGCATTTCGGTACTGCACCTGATGCCGACCGTTTTTGCGGGCGGGGAGGAAAGCGTCGGGCTGTGGGTCCTGCTGGGCTTTTTTATCCAACTCTTTCTGGAGCAGCTCTCGGGTGGGGTCGAACACGGCCACTTACACGTCCACGATAAAGCCTCGACGGGCTTTGCCGTCCAGGTCATGTTGGGCCTGTGCCTGCACGCCTTTATCGAAGGCATGCCCCTGGCCAACTACGAGGATTTCCACCAGGCCTTGCCCGGTCACGAACACCACTCCGAGCACCTCCTGATCGGCATTATCCTCCACAAAGTACCGGCCGCTTTTGCCCTGGTCCTGCTGCTGTTGTTTTCCAATTATCGAGAACGCCTGGTCTGGTTTTGCTTGGTGCTATTTGCCTTTATGTCGCCCCTCGGAGCCGCTTTGGTTCACCTGGTTGCCGGTGGTGAACCCCTGTCGCCCCAAATCATGCACATCCTGCTGGCGATCGTCGTGGGTTCCTTTCTCCACATCGCCACCACCATCCTTTTCGAAGTGGACAGCTCCCACCGTCACCGCATTCCGTGGAAACGCCTGCTTGCCATCGTGGTCGGTATCAGTGGGGCCCTGCTGACGCTTTTGTAAAAAAAATAACCTCCGTACAACCCCTTTTACCGACCCGTACTCTTTAGGACGAACTTTGGTAAAAACTCCCGGATGTCTTACATTGCAGGCCAAATGATGGAATCTGAACTCATCGACTCGTGTATTGCCAACGACCGCCTGGCGCAGAAAGAGCTGTACGATCGCTATAAAAAAGCGATGTACACCGTTGCCTATCGCATCACTGGTGATTACGACTTGGCCAACGATGTACTCCAGGATGCCTTTATCAATATTTTTCGTGCCTTGCCCAAATTCCGACGGGAGTCAACCCTGGGGGCTTGGATCAAAACGATCGTCGTACGTGCGGCGCTCAAGAAGATCAAAAAGCAGCCCAAAGAGGAGCGACTGGAGGATTACCACACCGGTCACCTCATCGACTGGGGGGATCACCTGCAGGCCGAATACCTGGAAAAGGCCATTCTGGCCCTTCCCGAAGGCTACCGAGCGGTATTTGTCCTGATCGAAGTGGAGGGCTATTCGCACAAGGAAGTTGCCGATATGTTGGGCATTTCGACGGGCACTTCCAAGTCGCAACTGTTTTATGCCAAACGGCGTTTGCGAGAAATGTTAAAGGGGTTGTAGCCAAACGCTCCGTTTCATTGTTTAACTCCAATAGTGATTGTTGTGCCGGAAAAGAATCGAAATACCTTATTGCGTGCCCTGCGGGAGCTGCCCGAATACGAGCCTCCCGACGGTTTGTGGGACGAATTGGGGCAGCGGCTCGCCCGCGAGCGGGCTGAGGCACCGCTGCGACGCGCCATTCGGGAGCTGCCGGATCACTATCCTCCGGCGGCGCTCTGGGAAAACCTCCACGTCCAACTCGATCGGGACCAATCGGAGCGTACCCTGCGGCAGGCCATTGCGGAATTGCCCAGCCACCACCCTCCCGCCGAGCTGTGGGAGGACATTGCGGCCGGATTGCCCCCGGCTGAGGATACGTCCAGCCCGCGCCCCAGGGTCATTGCCCTCTGGCAACGACCGGCCCTGGCCGCGGGGATTACGGCCCTACTTTGTGCCCTGGCCTGGTGGACTTTCACCCCGGGACTGGGCAAAAGAGCCAGCATTAGTTATTCGACGATCGAGGTGGTGCCGCTGGGAACCGATCAGGACGATCAGGAGATGCGGCGCGACGAGGAGGCTTTCGAGCTGGTGCTCGGCGAATTGGCAGTCCACCCTCTGCTGGGGGAAGACCCAGAAATTCAGATGCTGAAGGAAGAGCTCGTCGAGCTGGATGCCGCCCGCGAACAGTTACAAACCGCGATTTCACACTACGGTCGGGATGCGGAGATGGAGCAGCGGATGACCCGGATCGAACACGAACGGGGCGCGGTACTGCTGGCGATGATCGCAAAAATATAAAACCACTTTATCGACCCGTACCAACTACTAAATCAAAATCGAATTCATGGTGGTGAATTATCAGTCCATTTTTCAACATTGCGCCGCGGCCTTCCTCTTGTTTTGGGGAGGCGGCTTGATCGCTCAGGAAACCCTGCAAGTGGTGACCCAAAACTACCAAGAAAGCATCCCTTTCGGCTTGGGGACAGAAGTGTCGATCGAAGGGGAAAAGGCCGATGTCTATCTCTCTAGCTGGGATCGCAACCAAGTGGCGGTGTACCTCGACCTTTCGTCGGCGCATCAGGACCGACGGGTAGCCGAGCAGGATCTGGAGCGCATGCAACACACGATGATTCAGGAAGGATCCAAGATCATCGTTAGAAATTACATCAGCAAACCCGAAGGCGGCGAGCGCCCCGAATCGATGCTCAAGGCCAAGTACACGATCATCCTACCCGCGAATTGTCCGGTCAACCTGTCGAACTTCTTTGGCTCGGCCGACGTCCGCGACCTCCAGAATGCGGTGGTGATCAATAGTGAATTTTGCCAACTAGACCTGCTCAATTTGCGGGGACAAATTTCGATCTCCACCCGTTTTGGGGACATCAACGGTCGGCAAATCGCGGGGAACGTCCAAATCTTTTCCAACCGCTCCAATATCAATCTGAGCGAGATCCAAGGGGTGGTCAACATCAAATCGCGCTACGGAAGAATCGAGCTGGACGCCCAGCCCGAAAATCTGGACCTGGCCATCGACGCGGTACGGACCGACATCGTCTTCAACGAGCCGCCGGTGGGCTACTATAGCTTTTTGCTCCGTACCCAGAATGGGGAAATCATCACCCCCAAAGAAATGAACTTTCAGGTTCGGCAGTTGAGTGCCGATACGCAAGAGGCCCTCTACAATCCCGGTACCACCGAGTCGGAAGTCAAAATCCATACGACCTTTGGGAATATCGTGATCGGGCCGCCCCTGTCCAACTAGGGAGTGTCCCTACCATTTGAAGTTTCATACACCCAACGAGTATAGTTTTTTCATTTTCATCCAACCCGGAACTGCCTGAACCCCAGTTCCGGGTTTTTGCTTGGCGGTGGATCAAAAAAAAGGGCGGCACCGCAGCACCGCCCCGTTCGAATGGGATTAAGTATGTTTGTTGTGTTGTAAATAGTGTATGAGGGGTGTTCTCATTTTGTAATTCCCATTTCCAGTACTTTGCCCGACACCACTAGGGGGCGCCGACCGTTGATCAATGGATATTCTTTACCTTGGTCGTCGACGTAATAAATCTGAATCTCGTAGTTTTTACCCTTCTTCTGGAGATTGTTGAAGTGGGCGATTTCCACCAGGTTGCCATCAAAGCGGAAGGGCACGCCCTTGCTGTCGATGGTCGAGTTGGGGAAATTGGGGTTGCTCTCGATGTAGGAGAGAATTTCGTGGGTATCGGTATTGACGATCTTGAGGAGGAAACGCTCGTCGAGTAGGGCCTGCGGATCGGCATTGCCCAGGTGGAAATTGACGATGGTGTATTTCCAACCCTTGCCGTTGCGAATGCGGTTGACGGGTTTGCTGTAGCGCTTTTTGCGGGTGATGACGTTGACGAATTCGACGGCGGTCTCGTTGACGATGTTGTTGATCCGCTGTAAGCGCGCTTCCCGTCCCCGGCGGTCCAAAAGTTCGGCCTCGGTGGCTTGCTGTTGCTTGGCCATCTGGTCTTTTTGTACGTTGAGGGTCTCGACCTGATCCCGAATTTGAGCCTTTTCGGCCTCCAAAGCGTTGATCTTGGCCTGATCCATTTGCCCCTGACGATGGATTTCAGCTATTTCCGTCTTTAGCCCCTCGTATTGCTGCTCCATTCGCTTGAGTTTGCGGTCGAAGCTGCGCAGTTGCTTTTTCTGCTGACTCACTTTACCGGCCAATCGCTTGACCTGGCTCTTGAGAACGGCGACGCTATCGCGTAGCAAGGCGACTTGATTTTCCAGTTCGTGGTTTTCCTCCAGTAGGACCTTATTTTCCGCATCCGTCGCTTCCAGACTCTCCTCCAAAAAATCAATTTCCTGCTCCTGATTGGTGATGGTCTGGGTTTGACCCTCGATCCGCTGCTGCTGTTTGAAACCCACGGCGGTAAAGCCTACCAAAAGGGCCGTTCCGAGGATTCCTGCGATTAACTTGGTCATGTTTGAAATATTTAGATTAAAAAATAAATAGGTATCTTCTTTAGGGGCGATTCAAAAACTCAATGCTGTAGTTGAGCCCCCGTTGGTTGCGTCCGATGGCGATGGTAAAGCGCTCCGGCATGGCGTTGCCATCCATGCTGTGTGAAAACTGTGGAATGGCGGCAAAGGAATAGGTGGTTTGCCCCCGATACTTGGCAATTTCGTCCAACTCCATGGATTGAAATTGATCGCTGAGTTCCCCACTGGCAAATAGGGCCTCAAGGGCATCCCGCATCGGGTTGCCACTGGATTGCTGGATGGGAACGGCGCGAAACTTTTCGTTGTAGTAGGCAATCGACCGGAAGGTAAGCTGGGGCTCCTGAATGGCCTCCAGGGCCAGTTGGGCCAAGGGAAGGGGAGGAGCTAGGGTGGAGTACTGACAACCCGATAGTGCTAAGAAAAAAACTACCAGGAGCAGATTCGGAAGTCGAATTGCACGCATATAAATGGGCTTGTAGTGTATTTATATAAGATTAATTCAAATATTATTCCGAAATATAATATATCGGCGTATTAGAGAAAATTTTAACATTTGAGCCTTGTCCCTGGCTTGGCTCGGCTGGCTTGGACGTGGGAGCGGGATCGGGAAAAAGAGAGTGGTGGGGCGACGGGAGAATTTTTTGGGCTTTCGGAGAAAAACTTATCTTTGGGCGATTAAAAAGTCAGCCATTGAAACAGACGACACGACACATCATGATGATCCGCCCGGCCCATTTTGGCTACAATAAAGAGACGGCGGGAAACAATGCCTTCCAAAAGCAGGACGACTCCCAAAGCCCGGCGGAGATTCAAAAGCTGGCGCTTCGGGAATTTGACGGCTTGGTCGGTAAACTGGTGGATCACGGCATCCTCGTCACCGTTCTTGACGACAGCGATGAGCCTCCTAAGCCGGACGCTGTTTTTCCCAACAACTGGATCAGTACCCACTCCAATGGCATCGTCATCACCTATTCCATGTTTGCCCCCATCCGCCGTCTCGAACGACGGCCCCAATTGGTCGATCAACTGCTCGAAGCTTTCGAAGCCCAAGCCACCTTCGATTTTTCCCACTATGAGGATGAGGACCGCTTCTTGGAAGGTACGGGAAGTATGATCTTTGATCGGGAATACCAAATCGTCTACGCCTGCCACAGCCCCCGTACCGATCCGGGCATCCTGGACCAGTTTTGCAAATTGACCAATACGCGCAAAACGCTCTTCCGGGCGGTCGACGAACGGGGACAGGACATTTACCACACCAACGTCATGATGGCGATGGGTGCTCGCTTCGTCGTCATCTGTCTGGACAGCGTCGCCGACGCGCGCGAACGGGCCCTGTTGCTGCACCAATTCGAACGCACCGAAAAGGAGGTCATCGAGATCAGTTTCGAACAGATGTATGCCTTCGCGGGAAACATGCTACAGGTGGCCAGTACTTCGGGCGAAACCTACCTGGTAATGTCGGAGACGGCCTACCGTTCGCTGGAACCCCGTCAGATTCGCCAAATCGAAAATTACAGCCACATTTTGTACAGCCCCATCCCCACAATCGAGAAATACGGTGGCGGCAGCGTCCGTTGCATGATGGCGGAGATTTTTCTGGAGCCCCGCAGAGGTTAGCACTGGGGGAAGAAAGGGGTAAAGAAAAGTACGAAGAGAAGAAAACGAGGAATTCGCTCAGGTTCGAGCGGTTTAGCCATTTTAAATCTAATCCCCAATCGGATACGGGCAGTGCCGGCAGCCACTTCCGCAGCAGTAGCCCCGTTTGAGGTGGTGCTGGGCGGTGAAGACCATGTAGGGGCCTTCCCAGTAGAAATCCTCTCCCTCCACCGGAGCCGAGCGCTCCTTTGATTTGTGTGTCTTCTTCATGAATGGAACAAACTTGGAAAAGGGAAGATCTAGCCCAGAGCCAAACGGGGGAAACGGTACTGGAGCAGGGCAAAACCACCAAATAGGATCCCACAAAAGAGCAGGTCACCGACCAGGGTATTCCAAAAGAAAGGAATGCCCGCGGCGTAGCAGGCCATCAAACCCGAAACGGTCTTGGGATAGATCGAAAAACTACCCAGCCAAACGCCAAAGTTGGTGATGAGAAAGAAAAGACTGGACGCCAGTACGCTGGCCAGTACTACCCGTCCGGCGCTCACCTTTTGCAGCAAGCCCATCCCGAGCAGCACGATGGCGGCAAAACCCAGGTACACCCAGGGGCTGCCCATCCACTGAAAACTATCGAAATATTGAGCGTAAACGATATTGTTGAGCAGTACATCGGTCAACCACAATCCCGCCAGTGGAATGATAAAAGCCCAGTATTTTTTCGTAAAATAAGCCGCCCCAAACAGCCCCATGGCGCCGATGGGCGAAACATTGGGAATGCCCAGCATTAGAAAACGACTGGCCGCAGCGAGGAGAATCAAGCCAGCGACGATTCCAAAACGAAGATTGAAGGTTGCTTTCTCGGTCATGATGATTTTTTGATGTCCAGAACAAGGGCAAAATTAAGGGAAATATAGCGGAAAACCCAGGGTTTGGCCCGTATAATTGATCCAAATCAAATTCGTAAAATGGAGCGTATCGAGCGCGTTCGGCGCGAGCATTTGGAGACCGTCTACCAACTCCTGCGATCTTGTGCCACTGCCTTGCTGGAGCGGGGAATCGAGCAATGGAGCGACAACTACCCCCACCGCGATCAGGTGCTGGCGGACTGGCGCGCACAAAGCCTGTGGGGCCTGTGGCGGGGCGATGCCCTGCTGGGAACCATCACCCTGGACGAAGAACAGGAAGCCCAATACGCCAACATCCAGTGGCAGTGGACCGATCAACGCGTACTGGTCATCCACCGCCTGGCCGTTCGTCCCCACGTCCAGGGGCAAGGGCTGGGCCACCGACTCGCGGCCTGGGCCGAAGCCTACGCCCGTCGCGAAGCCTACGGCGTCATTCGCCTGGACGCCTACTCGGGCAATCCCCATTCCCAGCGCCTGTATAAAAGTCGGAACTACCGTCGCGCTCCCGGAGCCTGTTGGTTCGACGGTAGAGCACTGCCCTTTTGGTGCTGGGAAAAGCTTATTGTTTGATCCACGAAAGGCTTTGCGTACCCCGCTCGCTGGTAATCTTTACCCAATAACTGCCGTTTGGCAGGTAGCGATAGTCGAAAACCTTGGCCTCCAGGGCATCGGCATCCGAAAGACTCTGCTGATCGATCAGTCGGCCGTCCACGGAGCGCAATTCCAATAAGATATCCTTGCCAAAATCGCCACCCCTGATTTGCCAGGTGCCCGCCGAGGGATTGGGAAACAACTCCGCGTTACGGGCCGTCTCTAGATCGCGGGTCGAGGTCGCCAAAGAGGTATTGCTGTAGGTGATTACCTGCCCCCGGATGCGGTAATTGGGGTTGAAGCCATCGTTGCAATTGTCGCAAATCACGCCGTTGACACAGTCGGGATTGTTGCGGTGGCAAAGGTCCATGTAATCCTCGTGGAAAATGTAGGCCAGTTGGATGGAGTTTCGATCGAGGTAGGGGTCGAGCTGGTATTCGTAATTGGGGGCAATGATGCCGGGGCACCAACCCGCCCGGTTGCTTTCCCAATTGCCCAACTGCCCATTACAGGCATCGGGGTTGGGCGTACAATCTACCCAAAGGTCCTGGGCAAAGGTGGAGCTACCGTCGACGTGGATGTGGTGGGTGGCGCGGAAAAATTCGGCGGCGTTGAGGGAATTGTTGCTGCCCCAGCCGTGTCCGGTGGTAGTCAGCACCAGCTTGGCCTGTTCTGCCGTTTCGGGAAATTGGTACTGCAGGGTATCCATGGGTTGGAGGTTGAAGGGATCGCCAAAGGGATAGGTGCCCTCCCACAGGGGGTCGACCTGGGAATAGAGGTACTGGGGAATGCCCCGTTCGTAGTTGAGCTCCAGGTTGACGTTCCGACAGCCGGTGGCCCCGGGGTAGAATAGGTGGAGCAGTTATTAGTAAGAGAGGAGGGAGGGGGGGGTAAAGGAGGTGTGGGG
>CALCCH010000196.1 GCA_937899855.1 uncultured Saprospirales bacterium
GTCGTGACCCTCGTGCTCGGCGTGGTCGTGACCCTCGTGCTCGGCGTGGTCGTGATCGTGAACCGCCCACACGCTACGCGTATCGGTGAGAATCAGCTGATCGATGACCGAACCGGTGAGGTTCAAAATTCCTACCACTACAAAAGGAGCCACATCATCGTGGATCAAATCGTCGTTTTGCACCAGTCCGTGCGAACTTTGGAAGGTATCACCAATCCGAAGTCCCAATTCGCGAGCCGCTCGTGCCCCCAGCGTCACTTCAAAATTCCTGGACCACAAGCGCCCCTCCACTAATTCCGCCTCGTAAAAAGCCAAGATGGACGCATCCGTTCCAATGATGCGGTGACTGCGGTAGCTATCGCCCATCGAAAGCGGTATCGCCTCGGCGATGAGGGGATGCTTGGGATTGAGAAAAGGCCGCGCTTCCTGAACGGAGATGTTGCCCGTGGGACTATCGATGTGATACATGCTACTCAAAATCAGTTGGAGGGGACTCCCCTTCGCTCCGATCACCAGATCAACTCCGGCCAGGTTCTTCTCAAACTGATCCTCCAACTGTTTTTCGAGCAAAAAAAGTAGGGACACCAGACCCGTTCCCAGGGCAAAAAGGAGCAAACTGAGTCCGAGATTGAGCGGTTTGTAGGTCAGGTTTTTCCAACTGAGTCGGAGCAGATTCATCAGCTTAGGATAATTTTTTGATCAAAACGTTCCTTCAATCGGCCATCGTGGGTAACGATGAGCAGCGCCGCGTTTTCCTCCCGGGCCTGGGCCTCCAAGAGTTGTAAGACCTCCTCGCAATTGGCATCGTCGAGTGCCGAGGTGGGTTCATCGGCCAGGATGAGTCCCGGCTGGTTGACCAAGGCCCGCGCAATGGCGACGCGCTGCTGTTCGCCCAGGCTCAGGTTTTCCGGCCGCGCCGAGGCTTTGTGGGGGAGGTTCAATCGCTCAAGCAGGCCTTGACAACGCCGGGCATCGGGACGGATTCCCGCTAGGCTTTGGGCGAGTAACAGGTTATCGAGTACGCGGAGGGACCGTACAAAATGGGTCTGTTGAAAGACAATGCCAATGTGACGACCGCGAAAACGGTCCAGTTCGCTGCCCCGCAACTGCTGTAACTCAGTATCGTCAATTCGGACACTACCCCCCTGAGCCGTACGCAGCCCCCCTAGCAGGTGCAGTAGGGTCGTTTTTCCACTGCCCGACTGGCCGAGGATCAACTGACTTTCGCCGCGCTGGCAGCCGATATCAGGAAAGCGGAGCACCGCTTGTCCCGGATAGGCAAAGGTCAAATCTTTACTGGTTAGCATAAGCCTAAAGATAAGCAAGATTGAGGGGAATTGTAACCGATTGGGGATAGGTGGTCCTAATTATTTTAGCTAATTTTGTAGCCAATTTAGACAAAATCTAAACAATTCACCACCCGACTAATTTCAGTACCATGAAAAATACTTATCTGTTTTTATTCCTCCTCTTCGGACTCTGGAGCTGTGGCGGCGGCTCCTCCGATTCACAGTCTGGCGATGGTGCCGGTAATACCAATGCCGATCAGGAGGTCACGGTGTACACCCACCGTCATTACGATACCGACCAACAACTCTTTGACGAGTTCGAAAAAGAAAGCGGCATCAAAGTTAAAGTCGTCAACGCAAGTGCCGATGAGTTGATCCAAAAGATGATTGCCGAAGGCGAACAGTCCCCCGCCGATGTCCTTATCACCGTCGATGCGGGTCGGTTGGTCCGGGCCAAATCCAAAGGCCTCCTACAGTCCATCGAATCGGCTACCCTCGATCAGAACATTCCCGCCCACCTGCGCGACGGAGAAAAGCAGTGGTTTGGCCTCACCAAACGCGCCCGGATCATCGCCTACCACCCCGACCGCGTCCAAGCCGAAGAACTGTCGACCTACGAAGCCCTCACCGAAGATCGCTGGAAAGGCAAAGTGCTGATCCGCTCCTCGGGCAACATCTACAACCAGTCCCTCATGGCCTCCCTCATCGCCAACCTGGGCGAGGAAAAAGCCAAGAGCTGGGCCGAAGGCATCGTCGCCAACCTGGCGCGCGCTCCCAAGGGCAACGACCGCGATCAGGTAAAAGCCATCGTAGCCGGCGAGGGAGACGTGGCCATCGTCAACACCTACTACATTGGCAAATTGCTCAACTCCAAGGATTCGACGGAGGTCGAAGCGGGGCAAAGCATCCGCTTGTTTTTCCCCAACGGCGAAGACCGCGGCAGCCACATCAACGTCAGCGGCATTGGCGTAGCCAAAAACGCACCGCACCGCGACAATGCCGTCAAGCTGATCGAATTCCTGAGTGGGGTGAAGGCCCAAGAAATTTTTGCCAAGTCCAATTACGAGTATCCCGTCAATCCCTCGGCCCAGGCTTCCGAATTGCTCCAATCCTGGGGTGCCTTCAAGGAAGATACCCTGCCGCTGAGCAAATTGGGCGAACTCAACCAACAAGCCGTCATCCTCTTCGACCAGGTGGGCTGGAAATAAATGTCCACTTATTCACTGAGGCAGCGGCTCACCCGAACTTGGTACGCCCTCAATCGTTGGGCCGTTTGGGTCTGGATCATTGGGGGCTTGGTAGCACTGCCCATTCTTACCATTACCGTCAAATTGTGGGATGGCCCCGGTAGCATTTGGCCTCACGTAGTCGACCATCTTTTGCTCGACTACGTGAGCAATTCATTGCTCTTGAGCGTGGGTTGTATCGCACTGACCTTTGCGATGGGGGTGGCGAGCGCCTGGTACGTCACCCGCTACGAATTTGTGGGGCGCAAAGTCGCCGAATGGCTGTTGCTCCTGCCCCTGTCCATTCCCTCCTACATCTCGGCCTACGCCTACGCCGGCATCTTCGACTACGGCGGTAGCGTGGAGCGCCTGGGCGCAGCCCTGGGCTGGACCATCCCCCACCTCGACGTGATGAACATTTACGGACTCGTCCTGGTCCTGAGTAGCTCGCTCTTTCCCTACGTCTACCTCAGCACCCGGGCCGCCTTTTTGTACCAATCCCAAAACCTACGGGACGCTTCGCGCTTGCTGGGGGCGAGTGAAAGCGCCTTTATCCGTCGCATTGCGCTCCCACTGGCCCGACCGGCCATCATCGGGGGCTTGGTGCTCGTACTGATGGAAGTGCTCAACGACTACGGCGCGGCGAAGCATTATGGAGTACCAACCTTTACCACCGGTATCTTTCGCGCCTGGTTCTCGCTCGAATCGCTAGAGACCGCGGTTTACCTGGCGGCCATCTTGGTGGTCTTGGTGTTCGCCCTCCTGGGGATCGAGCGCTGGCAACGGTCGGGAATCAGTTACGTCAGTGGGCACGGGGGACGACGGGGGGCTTGGCGAAAGCCGGTGGCGGGTGGGACCCGCGCGGGGCTGGTACTGGCGGTGGGCTTGCCCATCCTACTGGGTTTTATCCTCCCCGTTTTACAACTCCTTTATTGGGCTTACCTCACCTTTGCCGAAGTAGCCAAAGCCGAATTTGGCCTCATCGTGCTCCAAACCATGCTGGTCGCCGGCTTTACCGCCTTGTTTACCACCGGACTGGCCTTTTTACTCATTTACTTTACCAAGTGGAGTCCCCTGGGCGGAACGCGTTGGATCAGCCGCACCGCCACCCTGGGTTACGCCATTCCCGGTGCCGTGATTGCGCTGGGCGTGATGGTCCCCACCCTGGCGGTCGACAAATGGCTAGCGGCGCTGTTCCAGAACCAATTCGGCATCTCGCTGGGGCTGCTGCTCAACTGGACCGCCATTGCCCTGGTGTACGCCTACGCGGTGCGCTTTTTGGCGGTGGCTTACAACCCCCTCGAAGCCAGTACCCTCAAAGTGGGAGCGCACCTGTCGGAATCGGCCCAACTGCTGGGTAATAGCCCCTGGCGCGCCTTGTGGAACATCGAGTGGCCACTGGTGCGAACGGGGTTCTGGAGTGCCGCCATCCTCGTCTTTGTGGATGTATTAAAGGAATTACCCTTAACTTTGATCCTCAAACCTCACGGGATACAGACCCTCGCGGTAAAGGCCTACGAATACGCCAGTGACGAACGCATTGCGGAATCAGCCCTTCCCGCCCTCCTGATCGTACTGAGTGGGGTCATTTTTGCCTTGTTGTTCAATAAAACGATCGACCGCTGAGATGGACATTTTAAAAATTTCCGGCCTATCCAAGTCCTACGACCGGGGGAAAACCCTGGCCCTCGATGGGGTCAGCCTGCAGTTGCCACGGGGGGCGATTGGGGCTATCGTCGGCGAAAGCGGAAGCGGTAAGACCACGCTACTCCGCCTCATTGCCGGACTGGACCGACCGGATGCGGGCCTCATTCAATAGCTCGACCGGGAAGTATCCACCCCCCTTCACCTCCTCCCCCCCCAGCAACGCCAGACCGGGATTGTCTTTCAGGACTTTGCCCTTTTTCCCCACCTCACCGTTGCCCAAAACATCGCCTACGGACTCGCCAGCGCCGCTCCCCAACGCATCGCCGAACTGCTCCAGTTGGTTTCGCTCCCCGGCCTTGGCCAACGCTATCCCCACCAGCTCAGTGGGGGCCAGCAGCAACGCGTCGCCATCGCCCGAGCCCTAGCCCCGGAGCCCACCCTACTCCTGCTCGACGAGCCCTTCAGCAGCCTCGATGCCCTCCTCAAATCGCGCCTCCGCCTCGAAGTCCAGGCCATCCTCCAAAAAGCCGGTACCTCCGCCCTTTTCATCACCCACGACCCCCAGGACGCCTTCGCCATTGCGGATTACCTCTTCTTCCTCCAAGCGGGCCAGATCGTCGAACAAGGGCCCCTAGCCGAGCTGGCGCAAAACGCCCAGAGCGATTACGTCCGCTCCGTCTTCGAAGGGCTCCGCCAATCCGCCAACGGAATCCTACGCCGGCTTCCTTAGCCGGGCCAAAAGAAAAGAGCGGTCGGAACGCGTAGTCCCAACCGCTCTTTCGTATCGGTGGCTTGGTTTTTACTGTCTACAGTAGGAGCGATGCCAATCATCACCCTTGAGCATGCGTGCCGGAGGCCTCAACTCTCACCCAAGCGAGTGGGAGTAAGGTTCTCCAACTCCTCGTCGGTGTAGATGCGCGAGACCACGACGAAGCGTAAACCCATTGGAATCTCTAGTGAAAAGCTCGATCCGCGTCCCGGTACCACGTCAATCGTCAATTGGGTGTGTTTCCAATATTCGAATTGATCCTGGGATAAGTAAAAATCGCAGCCGTGGATTTGTCCCAGCCAGATATCGGTTTCGTTGAGCATCAACTCTCCCTCGGGAAAACACATGGGGGAAGAGCCGTCACAACAACCCCCACTCTGGTGGAACATCAGGGGGCCATTTTCGGCGCGCAAACGGTCGATCACCTCCGCGGCGGCGGAGGTGATCAGGACCCTTGCTATTTTTTCTGTCGTACTCATCCTAGAAAAAGCCCATGGCGTTTTTGTCGTAGGATACCAGCATGTTCTTCGTCTGGCGGTAGTGGTTGAGCATCATCTTGTGCGTCTCCCGACCGATACCCGACTTCTTGTAGCCACCGAAGGGGGCGTGTGCCGGATAGAGGTGGTAGCAGTTGACCCAAACCCGGCCCGCCTTGACGGCCCGCGAAATTTGGTAAGCCTGGTGGGTGTCGCGCGTCCAGACGCCAGCGCCCAATCCGTAGAGCGTATCGTTGGCAATCTCGATGGCTTCGGCTTCGTCCTTAAAGGTCGTTACACAGACCACGGGGCCAAAGATTTCCTCTTGGAAAACCCGCATTTTGTTGTTGCCCTCCAGGATCGTCGGCTGCACGTAGTAACCACCGTCGAGGCCTTCGTTGAAGGCGGCTTCGCCACCGGTGAGGACTTTACAACCCTCTTCCTTACCGATCTTGATGTAGTTGAGGATTTTTTGGTATTGGTCGTTGGAGGCCTGAGCACCCATCATGGTGCTGGGATCGAGGGGGTGACCCAATTTGATGGCCTTGGTACGCTCGACCACGCGCTCCATAAATTTGTCGTAGATGCTTTCCTGTACCAACATCCGCGAGGGGCAGGTACAAACTTCTCCCTGGTTGAGGGCAAACATTACGGCGCCTTCGAGGCACTTGTCGAAGAAGGCATCGTCGGCATCCATCACGCTTTCGAAGAAGATGTTGGGCGACTTACCGCCCAGCTCCAGGGTTACGGGAACGATGTTTTTGGAAGCGTACTGCATGATGAGCTGTCCCGTGGTGGTTTCACCGGTAAAGGCGACTTTGTTGATGCGGGGGCTGGAAGCCAGGGGCTTGCCCGCTTCGACACCGAATCCGTTGACGACGTTGAGTACGCCGGCGGGGAGTACGTCCTGAATCATTTCCAGGAGGATCATGATGCCAACGGGTGTTTGCTCGGCGGGCTTGAGCACGACGCAGTTGCCGGCGGCCAATGCGGGAGCGACTTTCCAGGTAGCCATCAGGATGGGGAAGTTCCAGGGAATAATCTGTCCCACTACGCCGAGGGGCTCCAGGACGTTCATCGATACGGTGCTAGCATCCAATTCACTTCCGGATCCTTCTTCGGCGCGGATGACTCCAGCGAAGTAGCGGAAGAGGTCTATTGCCAGCGAAAGGTCGGCGGCGCGGGTTTCGCGAAGGGCCTTGCCGTTGTCCCAGGTTTCGGCGCGGGCGAGGGCCTCGAGGTTGTCTTCCATGATGGAGGCAATCTTGAGCAGCAAGTTACTGCGGTAGCCGGCGGCAGAATTGTTCCACTCGGGAGCAGCGGCCCAGGCGGCGTCGATGGCCAGGTCGATATCCTCCTTGGTGGAGCGGGGAATGCGGGTAAAGCTTTGGCCGTCGACGGGGGAGATGTTATCAAAATACTCTCCGCGTACGGGTGGGGTCCATTTACCACCGATATAATTTTCGTACTGATCCTTGAATTTAGGCTTCGCAAGCACATCCTGCGCTGTGGTTAATAGGTCACTCATTATGGGTATTTTTTTGATTAAGAATATTGTGAAAAGGGAAACTAAAAATCAGACTTTTATTTCACTGATTAGCGTCTTCTCAAAATTATGTACTGTATCCCTAATATGTTTGAAGGATTCTCTTAAAATAGTGAACAATCCTTGCAAAGCGGTTGGGTTGGGAGATATAATTTCCAAATCTTTTTCGTTATTTTAGTAGTTACCTAGCCACTCTGACGGCACCTTTCTCATTTCTCCAATAAATATTTGTTCACCCATGCGACTACCCGATCATTTTTTCAGTGGACGACGCTTGGAAAAGCTGGTGGAAAATCAAACCTCTTACACCCTACAAAATGCCGAGATGCACGTCTTCGAGACCTACCAGCAAGCCGAAAGGGTAGTGCTTCAATTCGAGCAACCGGTACTGGCCAGCATGCTACAAGGGAAGAAGGTGATGCACCTGGGCGACAGTCAGGATTTTGATTTCCTACCCGGCGAATCCCTCATTTTACCCGCCGACGAAATCATGCAAATCGACTTTCCCGAAGCACGCCGCGACAATCCGACCCGCTGTCTGGCCATGGCCATCTCGGACGAAAAAATCCAGGAGGTGATCCAGCAGATGAACGAACGACGGATCCGAGTGGACGATAAGGAGTGGCGATTCGTCGACTATAATTTTCACTTTACCAACGACTCGGCCATCCACCAAATCATCCAACGGCTGCTCTTCCTGTTTACCGAAAATCATCCCTCCAAAGACTTCTTTGTCGACAATATGCTGCGCGAGCTGATCGTCCGGATCCTACAATCGGAAACGCGAAAAATTTATACCGAGCAAGCCCTCCAACTGAGCAGTAGCAATCGGCTGGCCTTTATCGTCGACTACATCCGCCGACACCTCGACCACCCCCTTACGGTCGAAACCCTCAGCCAAAAGGCGCACATGAGTGCCTCCAATTTTCACCGCGTCTTCAAAAACGAACTGGGCATCTCTCCCATCGATTTTATCAACAACGAGCGGATCAAACTGGCGACGAGCCTCCTGCGGGACCCGAATAAGAAAATCAAGGAAATTTATTTGGAATGTGGTTTCAATAGCCTCTCCTACTTCAATCGCGTCTTCAAGCGACAGCACAAACTTTCGCCCCGCGAATACCAGAGCCAGATGGAAACCCGCCGCTCGGGGGGCAACTGAACAGCCTAGAGCAGGGCCGCCCCAAAGACGCCCGCACTGTCCCCCAGCATGGGCTTGAGAAAGGCCGTTTCCAGCCGATCGTTAAACACGTGTTTTTCCACCTCCCAAACCCCATCGGTGTAGAGCAGGTCGATGTTGCCCAGGCCGCCGCCCAGCACGATTACGTCGGGATCGATGATGTTGATCACGTTGGCCATGGCCTTACCAAAGAATTCGATCAGCCGGTGGACCGTTTTTTCCGCCACCTCATCCGCTCCCTCCCGGTAGCGCTCCATGATTTCCGGTAAGCGCCGCTTGACGCCCATCGTCTGGTAGTAATAACGCTCCAATCCGGGCCCCGAAATCAAGGTCTCCACACAACCCCGCTTGCCACAATAGCACTCCCCTCCCGATTTGTCGAGAAAGTTGTGCCCCCATTCCCCGGCAATGCCCTGCCGACCGTTGAGCACCTGGCCATTAATGACCAAACCACCCCCTACTCCCGTACCCATAATGACGCCGAAAACGACCTGGGCATCCGGTGCTTTGGCCTTGACCACGCCCATGTGCGTTTCGGCCACGGCGAAGCAGTTGGCATCGTTGGCCAGCAATACGGGGAGCCCGAGGGCAATTTCCAGATCGCGGAGAAAGGGCTTTCCATTGAGGACGGTCGTATTGCAGTTTTTCATCAACTGGGAAGAGGGTTCGAGCGTACCCGGGGTGCCGATTCCCAGTCGGCTGGGCTTGACGCCCGTCTCGGAAGTGAGGACCTCCAGCACGCGCGAAATCTGGTCGATGATGTGGTCGTAGCCCTTGTGGGCTTCGGTTGGTATCCGCATGCGCTTGAGTACGTTAGGGGCGTCGCGGTCTTCCAAAATGACGCCTTCAATCTTCGTGCCTCCCAAATCAATACCCCAAAGAGGTCCCATAAGTGCTTTGTTTTGTTGCTTTGTTCCCGACCCCTTGCGCGGTAGGGGAATAAGCCGTAGTTTTAGGTGAAAATGTAACGGAAGAATGAGATTTACCTCAAATATAATTATTAGCATCCTAATTCAAAGATTGGTCCACAATCTGTGAGGTGCTCGTTTTTCCCCGGCCTAAAAGCTCCGACAGATTTGAATGTTTGTCGGAGCTTTTAGTTTATTACTATATTTGCTGTCTATTTTTTAACACCTACTTGCGGTATGTACACAGAATACAAAAAGCTCGACCTGCCCGCCATCGATCGCGAAATCCTCGAATTTTGGCAGCGCCAGCAGATCTTCCAAAAAAGCGTTGACCAACGCGACCCCCAGAACAGTTTTGTCTTCTACGAAGGCCCCCCCTCCGCCAATGGCAAACCCGGTATTCACCACGTCATGGCCCGAACGGTGAAGGACCTGTTCTGCCGCTTCCACACCATGCTCGGCCAACGGGTCGAACGCAAAGCCGGCTGGGATACCCACGGCCTACCCATCGAATTGAGCGTGGAGAAAGAATTGGGCATCACCAAGGAAGACATCGGGACCAAAATCACGGTGGAAGAGTACAACCAAAAGTGCCGCGAAACGGTGATGCGCTACAAGGACATGTGGGACGACCTGACCCAAAAAATGGGCTACTGGGTCGACTTGGATCATCCCTACGTGACTTACGAAAATGAATACATCGAATCGGTCTGGTGGCTGCTCAAACGCCTCTACGATAAGAACTTACTCTACAAGGGCTACACCGTTCAGCCCTACTCGCCGGCGGCCGGCACGGGATTGAGTACGCACGAACTCAACCAACCCGGAGCCTACCGCGAAATCAAGGATACGACAGTGGTGGCCATGTTTGCCGTCCAACGCGATGCCCAATCGGCCTTTCTCTTCGACCACGAAGCGGAAGACGTCCGCGTCCTCGCCTGGACTACCACGCCCTGGACCCTCCCTTCGAATACCGCCCTCACCGTCGGTCCCAAAATCCAGTACGTCAAAGTCAAAACCACCAACCCCTACACCCAGGCCGCGGTGAGCGTGGTGCTGGCAGTTGACCTGGTGGGCAAGTGGCTGGGCGGTAAAAAACAACCCGCCGTCATCGAGCAAAGTGCGCCTTTTCCCGGTAGCCAATTGATCGACCTTCGCTACGAGCAGTTGCTGCCCTTTGGCAATACCATCGAGCCGCTCAACGAGCGGACGGATGCCTTCCGCATCATCGGCGGACAGTTTGTCACCACCGAGGACGGTACGGGAATCGTTCACACCGCGCCCTCCTTCGGAGCAGACGACCGCCGGGCCGGTGTGGCCGGTGGCATCGGCGCCCTGACCCTGGTCGACAAGCAGGGGAAGTTTCTGCCTACGGTGGGAGAGTTTTCCAATCGCTACATCAAAAATTATAAGGACGAATCCGATTTTGTTCCGGTGGATATCGACATCGCGGTAAAGCTCAAGAAGGAGGGGAACGCCTTTAACGTCGCCAAGTACGAACACAACTATCCGCATTGCTGGCGGACGGACAAGCCCATCCTGTACTATCCCCTCGACAGCTGGTTTATCAAGGCCTCGGCGGTCAAGGAACGGATGTACGAATTGAACCAAAGCATCAATTGGAAACCGGCCAGTACGGGAGAGGGGCGCTTTGGAAAATGGCTGGAAAACCTACAGGACTGGAACCTCTCGCGCTCGCGCTACTGGGGTATCCCGCTGCCGATCTGGCGCAGTGCGGACGGCAGCGGGATACCCC